>CP124755.1:3127500-3251546 GCA_029972135.1 Candidatus Thiocaldithrix dubininis
AAGTAGCAGCCTTTTGTGGAATACTTCATGGGATAACCACATCCTAAAATTACCCACGCAAGGCTGCTACCCTGATGTTAACACGACTGTTCTGCGAGATAGATGATTTTTGCCAAGGCTTTTTACCGCATTGGAAAGCGAGTGTATTAGAACCCCCGACCACCCGCCCAAAGCGGAATCGTCCGTGTGGTTTAAGTCTGAGTGAAGTGATGACGATTTGGGTACATTACCATCAATCAGGCTATCACACCTTCAAGTGGTATTACCTCAAACATGTTCAAGTCTATTTGAAGTCGGCTTTTCCTCAGTTGCCCAGTTATCAACGGTTTATTGAGCGCGTTCCCGATGTATTAGTGCCGCTGACGCGGTTCATGCAATCCCGCTGTGAAGCCAGTCGCGGAATTGCCTTCATTGACTCCACCCCCTTACGCGTCTGTGACAATATTCGGATTCCCCGTCATAAGACCTTTGCCAATACCGCAGGACGAGGGAAGTCATCCACCGGCTGGTTCTATGGCTTCAAGCTGCATCTCGTGGTGAATGATCAAGGTGGTATCGTGTCCTTTGCCTTAAGTGCGGGTAATGTCGATGATCGCCAACCCGTTCCCACCCTGATGAAATCCGTGGTTGGCAAAGTCTTTGGGGATGCAGGCTATCTCTCTCAGGCATTGGCTCAACAACTCGCTCAGCAAGGCATTGAATGGATTACCTCGTTACGGAAAAATATGAAACAGGTCGTGCGTTCTACTTTCGATCAATTGCTCTTGCGTAAGCGTTTTATCATCGAAACCATTAACGATCAGTTGAAAAATCAATCGCAAATTGAGCATTCTCGCCATCGTTCACTGCCTCATTATGTCGCTCATGTCATCGCCGGGCTTATTGCGTATTCCTATCAAGCGAAGAAACCCTCATTGAACTTAAATATCAATGCGTTAGCCATACTCTAATGCTATGCCTTACGTCGAACTCAGGTTAAATTAAGTTCTTTGAGCAAAACAGATGCCTGAAAGTTACTAAAGTGCCCATAACGACCTGACACTCGTTTTTTTAACATAAACGGATATTCGCCTTCTTCTAACATTTGTAAGTCGTAATTGCACTCCAACATTAAAGCATCAAGCTGTTGCAGTGTTTGCGTAATAATCGGTGTCATACTGCCTACATCCGTTAAGTGACCGATTTTGTGTTGACCATCCTGAAACACAAACTGACACGGCTCACGCGCATCATGCGGCACGGGAAAAGGCTGAATAGTTAAATCGTGAATCGAAAAGGCATCATGCGTATTAATATAATGTGTCTGCGCGAATTGCTTATCCCGCATGACATAATGTGTGCCTACCGTTAGATACACAGGAATATGATAACGGCGGGATAAACGACCAATACCCGCAGCATGATCGCTGTGCTCGTGAGTAACTAAAATAGCAGTAAGGGTTTCGGGGTGACAATTAAGACGTTGTAGCCGTCTCTCCGTTTCACCTAAAGAAAACCCGCAATCGACAAGAATGCGGGTTTTAGCCTGTTCAATTAAAGTAGCATTGCCTTTGCTACCACTGCCTAAGGAGGCAAATCGAATCATTAACGCTCGAATTCAGATTTCAAACGGGTTAATAAGTTACGGGCGACATCGGGTTTCAATGGTGTGCCATCTGCATCACCAATAGTAATTAAACTACTGTTGCCCGCGTCGGCTACTTGAATTTGATAACGTGCACCCACTTTGGCTATATCACGATCTGACTTAAAGACCCGTTTAAAGAAGCCTTGTTTCTCACGCCCACTTGGATCGCCTTGGAAGGTTGCAACATAAACACCTTGAGCACGTTGCTGATCTTCAATGCTCATGCCAATACGACCCAACATAACGCCCGTCCGAATCCACGTATCATTCGCAGCACCTGCCACTTGTAAAGCAGGTTGCCCGCCACCAACAGACACTAAGTTCGCAGTGACTGAGGTTTGTGCCGCTTCAGCAACAGGCGCAGCGCCACGACTAGCCGCAGGATCGCCACCTTGCACAAAAATCATCAGGCGATTCAGCATTTCACCTTCTAACTGTGGTTTTGCAGGTTTATATTCCCACTTAACCCCACCAGTGGGGCTTACATGCTCTTCCGCACGTTCATGGCTTAGGAAAATATTCGTTACTTGAGCATTCGGACGCTCTAGACGAATCTTGAAACGGTCACGCGCCCCCGCATCGTATAAACCTTCAAAGGCTTTACCCAAGGTTTTACGCACGACATCCAATGGAATTTCAGCTTTGTTTTCCGCCCAATCCGTTTCCATGATACCTACGCGTGGTTCATCACGTTTAATACCAATGCCCATGACTTGCCAGAATTCTTGCAACTTAGGCCAAACAGCGTCCGCTGGTGCAGCCACTTGTAAATAACGCACATTGCCTTCACGTAAAATCTGCGCACCCGCATTGCTTGGCAATACAGCATTGCTTTTACTATTTGCCACGCCACTTTGTACCGCTGCGGCACTAATTGCCCCACCCGGCAAGGTGGCATAAGTTGGATCGTAATCTGGTGAATTTAAACCGGGCGGAATTTCTAGCGTATTAATGCTGCGGCTATTTTTATAGTCAATCGTGTCGCCTGTACTTAAATCAAAGGCGGAACACGCGGTCAACACGCTAACCGTGCTACAAACCAAAATCGTTTTTGACAGATTGCAGATTTTCATGAGTTATCACTGTGTATTCTGTTGTTAATTAGCACTCAATACCCGCTTTACGCATCGCTGCCAAGATTTTTGGTTCTAGCGAAGCCGACATAGGCACAAGTGGTAAGCGTATGCCCTTTACATCCCCGTAGCCCATTTTGGCTAATGCCCATTTTACTGGCATTGGGTTAGGCTCAAGGAATAGATCTTTATGTAAACCCACTAAAGTATCATTAATGCGGGTTGCCGTTTCGCGATCACCCGCTAACGCAGCCTTACACATTTCATGCATCGCTTTAGGCGCTACATTCGCGGTTACGGAAATATCACCTTGCCCACCCATTAAAATTAATTCCATCGCGGTAGCGTCGTCACCACTATATAGTTCAATTTTATCACCACAGCGCTCTAAGATTTCTTTGGCACGCGCTAAATTACCAGTGGCTTCTTTGATACCGACAATATTCGCAATAATGGCTAAACGTTCGACAGTTTCAGGTAACATATCGCAAGCCGTTCGACCGGGTACATTATAAAGAATGTGGGGAATCGCAACGCTTTCAGCAATTTTCTTATAGTGTTGGTATAAACCTTCTTGCGTGGGTTTATTATAGTAGGGCGTTACCAATAAACAGGCATCTGCACCATCTTGTTTAGCGATTTCACTCATTTCAATCGCTTCTACCGTGCTATTCGAGCCTGTACCCGCAATCACAGGTACGCGTTTATTAACTAATTGAACCACACGCTTCATGACATGGCGATGCTCATCATAAGACAGCGTTGCAGACTCGCCAGTAGTACCCACTGCCACAATAGCATCAGTACCGTTGTTAAGATGAAAGTCGACTAATGCTTCCAATGCTGCTTCATCAATATCCCCAGATGCCGTCATTGGAGTAATGAGCGCTACCATACTGCCACGAAACATGGAATCCTCCAAAAAATGATTTGACAGCATACTACTTAGGCGGGTAAGGAAACACAAGCATTTCACTTTTAAGCCTAAAGGAATCCCCATGACTGCACTTACAATCGGCCAATCTATCCCCCACTTTAGCCTACCTAGTACGACTGATCAGCCCTTTCAATTAAGTGATTATCTTGATCAACAAGCCTTAGTCATTTACTTCTATCCGAAAGACAACACACCGGGCTGTACCACAGAAGGTCAAGATTTTCGTAACTTATATCCACAATTTAAGGCGTTAAATGTGGAAATCGTTGGCGTTTCACGCGATAGTGTCGTCTCTCATAGCAAATTTAAAACCAAATTAAACTTACCCTTTGCGCTGCTTAGCGATACTGATGAAACAATTTGTAAATTATTCGATGTTATAAAACTCAAAACCTTATACGGCAAAACGTCACTGGGTATTGAGCGCAGTACGTTTCTGATTGATAAACAGGGTATTTTACGCCAAGCATGGCGCAAAGTGGCGGTAAAAGATCACGCCCAAACCGTGCTTGAGGCAGCCCGCACGTTATAAATTTAAATACATAAGGTCATTATGGCGGCAATTCATACGCAACATTCTCATCCTAAACGTTTATTTGTATTAGATACCAATGTACTAATGCATGACCCCACAGCACTCTTTCGCTTTCAAGAACATGACATTTTCTTACCGATGGTTGTGTTGGAGGAAATGGATCGTAGCAAGAAAGGGGTTTCTGAAGTCGCGCGTAATGTGCGTCAAGTCAGCCGCTTTTTAGATGAGCTGATTAATAAAGCGGGTGCAGATAAAATCCGCACAGGTATTCCCCTTGCCCAACATGGCTTAGGTATTGCTGACGCAGGTACAGCCACCGGAAATTTATTTTTCCAAACGGAAGCAGGTTTACCGATTCCGGCTAATTTGCCCGGCAATACGCCTGATACCCAAATACTGGCCGTCGCCTTAGGGCTGCAAAACCAATACCCAGACAAAGACGTTATTATTGTCTCGAAAGACATTAACTTACGCATCAAAGCCAGTATCGTCGGTTTACAAGCTGAAGATTATTACAATGACCAAGTATTAGATGATTCAGACTTATTGCCTGTCGGTTTCCATGAATTGCCTGCCAATTTCTGGGATGAGCACAATAAAACGGTTGAGTCGTGGAAAGCCCAAGGGCATACCTACTATCGCTTACAAGGGCCCATGACGCGTGAGTGGTTGCCGGGTAATTTTATTTACTTGCAAGGTGAGCAACCGTTTCAAGCAATTGTGCGTAGAAAAGAAAGCGCGGGTGCTATTGTTGAAACCCTTCGAGATTTTACCGAAACACGACATAGCGTCTGGGGCATCACTGCCCGTAATCGTGAACAAAATTTTGCGCTTAATTTGTTAATGGACCCTGATATTGATTTAGTCACTTTATTAGGTACAGCCGGTACGGGTAAAACGCTATTGACCTTGGCTGCCGCCTTAACACAAACCTTAGATGAGCAACTCTATAAAGAAATCATAATGACGCGGGTTACCGTACCGGTTGGTGAAGATATTGGCTTTTTACCCGGCACAGAAGAAGAAAAGATGACGCCGTGGATGGGCGCATTGATGGATAACTTAGAAGTGCTAACCCAACCTACACAAGGTGGCAAATGGGCGCGTCAATCCACCGATGAGTTTTTAATGAGTAAAATTAAGATCAAGTCGTTGAATTTTATGCGCGGTCGTACTTTCCTAAATCGCTTTATTATTATTGATGAAGCCCAAAACTTAACACCTAAACAAATGAAAACCTTAATCACACGGGCAGGACCAGGCACAAAAGTAGTGTGTTTAGGCAATATTGCGCAAATTGATACCCCTTATTTAACCGAAACCTCTTCCGGTTTAACGTATGTGGTAGATCGTTTTAAGGGTTGGGAACATGCGGGGCACATTACCTTACAACGGGGTGAGCGCTCACGCCTAGCCGATTTTGCCTCCGATAACTTATAACAAGGCGAATACTATGCATGATTTGATTACAAGCTTACTGAATACGGTTAATGCTTGGGGTTACCCCGGCATTTTCATTTTAATGGCAATGGAATCGACCGTACTACCTGTGCCTAGCGAACTGGTCTTAATTCCGGCAGGTTACTTGGCACATCAAGGCGAAATGAACTTCGGCATGATTGTGTTAATGGCCACGCTGGGTAGTTGGTTTGGCGCTTCACTCAACTACGCGTTTGCTTATTGGGTAGGACGTCCTTTTATTGAAAAATACGGCAAATACTTCTTTATCAAACCCGCAGCATTAGCTAAAACCGATAAGTTTTTTAATAAACACGGAGCAATTGCCACATTTACTGGGCGCTTAATCCCAGTAATTCGCCACTTAATTTCCATTCCAGCCGGTTTAACCCACATGAACTACGCCCAATTCAGTTTATATACCTGCTTGGGTGCAGGTTTATGGTCATTTATCCTCACTGCAATGGGCTATTTCATTGGCGACAACAAAACACTGATTGAGCAAAACTTAGTATATGTCACCATTGGCGTGATTAGTTTTGTAGGGTTGTTATTGGCGCTATATTACTGGTGGCAAAAAAAGCAAGCCATTACTGAATAGAATCACAAAAGGTTAGTAGCTTCAGCTCCTAACCTTTTGCAACCGCAAATTAGGCGCGATGCATGGTTTTATGCCGTTTACCGTGCTTATGTTTTTTACCTTTCTTATGTTTTGCTTTGTGTTTGCCTTTGCCTTTAGCATGTTTTGCTTTTTTGCCTTTGGCTGATTTACTCGCTTTATTGGACTTTGGCTTATCACTCGCTTTATCAGGCATTGAGCTTGCAGGTGCAGTTAGCACAACTGCGGGTTTCTCAGTAGTTGCTGATGGTGGTGCTAAAGTTGTGGTATTGGGATTAAGCGTAGTGGTAGTTGGGTTAGCGGTTGTGGGCACAGCACCACTGTCAATAACTGTTGTTGCAGGCATAGTCGACGGTGCAACGCCATTGTTAATAACCGTCGCGCTAGGGGTAGATTCTGCTGCTACTGCTGCCAAACTAAGGCTTGCTAATACACCAATTAACAACCATCTATTAAATAAATGACCTTCCATGACACATATTCCTTATTAATGGGTCTGAGCACTTGCTTCAAAGCAAGTTTAGCTCACTGCCGATGGAAGGTAGGAAATCTTATTTATGGGGAGTAAAACTCCCCTATATCCGTATTAGTGTTTAATACTGCGCAACACAGGCTTTTACACGAGCTTTATCATGATGCTTGTCAAAGAAATCAATAAAACAATTGGCTTTTGCTTGACGCTTTGCAGGTAATTGCTGAATAACCGGTGGAATATCACGCCAATCCCATGAATACTCGGTATCAGGAGCTAAATTATGAATAGCCTTCAGTGCCTCTTGTTCGGTTTTATTATTCATTAACCATAGTAAGAAAGACATAATGGCATAACTTTCATCATTATTAGGCGCAAGTTTTTTGGCACGTTTTGCATAGTCCAAAGCTTGGGCTTTATTACCCGTCACTAATGAAACTTCTGCGGTATTACTTAGCGCACTTAATACAAGCTCAGCCACATCAGATGATTTAGTATTTTTATAAAGTTTAGGAACTAATTTAAAATAGTCTAAAGCTTCTGTTTCATGTCCTAATTTCACCAATACATAGCCCTTGCTATCTAAGGTATCGGCCATCGTATAGTCAACATTACTGCAATAGCTCAGTGGATCGGATGCTAAAACTTTATTAAATGCGTTTAAAGCCAATTCATACTGTTGTGGTTTAATATATAACTTGCCCAGTGAATAATTAGCATAGATAGTTTGACAATGCGTTACATTTTTAGAACGTAAAAAGTGCTGCCATATTTTAATAGCTTGAGAATAAGACTCCTGCTCAACTAACTGATCTGTCTGTTTTAACACGGCATCAAATGTTGGCGAAACTACTGGTTTAGCTACCGGTTTTGTTGGCTTTTTAACAATCTTAGCCACCGAAGCAGGCTTAACTGGTGTAGAAGCTGGGTTAGTGGGTGGGTTAACAACCGTATTAGTACTAACTTGTTGTTGTGCCCAAAAAGCAGCGTGTACAGTAGGAACAGTTGCTAGCGTCAACACTATTGACAAACTTGTAAAAATTTTACTCACTATAGGATATGGCATTAGAAACCTACATATTGTCATTATAAAAATTAAAAGCTTAATGCTTTTTAGGTAACATATCTATACGCATTATTACTTAACTTGAAAAATACGTAGCGCATAAATCCGATCTGAAAGACTACTTAGCTTTACCAGTTCTTGCCGGGTATTTAACGGGTCAATCGCCCAATATTCATGCTCTTGCTTAGCGACCACTAACACCCAATGTTGCACCATGCCGCCCAACATGACTTTGACAACAACGGGACGCTCAGCCTTTAACTCCTGATCCATACGCGTATAACTGGGATCAACCACCACCACATTGATTTTATTTTGCGTTAACTCCGCAATTTTATTCCAGATCACATAACCATTTTCAGTGTAACCCTTTAATTCAAGCAACTTGCTATTAATAGTGGCGGGCGTATAAGAATAACCAAAGCGAGTTAAAGCAGAGGCAAGAGACGTAATAGTGCAGCCAACCGCACCAATGGTTTCTGTGGTATTACCAATCGGCGTTTCCTTCCAATATTCATCACGTTGTAAATAATAGGGGTAACGCACCTTATCATTTAACACGACCCAGATAGGCAGAGCTGGATGTAAATATTTTCCTTCCGGAAATTTTATTTGTGGTTTATTAGCCGATATCACTTCGCCACCTTGCGAAGCAATGGCTTGTGGTGCTTTAAATTGTTGAAAAATTCTAATGCCAAATACCGTTAATAGAAATAAAACGATCATCAAGCCCATAACGGCGCTGATTAGAGACAGGTTTTCTTTAACTAACTTCAGCATAAAATCTATCTACTTTGTTCTTATACAAACAAGCATTTTGCATTTAACTAACCGCTTTTTTATACACTGTACTATAAGCAATGCTTTTGCAAAACACTGTTAATTATTTCGTAGATTTTGTGCAGGCGGTTATTTAAACCGCCGCTTCGCTAATATCTCGCAGTAATTTGAACAATTCGCGGCTACTTTTCGGTGGCTTACTGGCAGCTTGTTCTTTTTTGGCATTACGAATCAAAGTACGTATGCGCTGTATATCGGTCTGCGGATAGGCATTAACCCATTGTTCAACCGCACTTTCTTGCGTTAATAAACGCTCACGCCATTGTTCTAAGCGATGTAACTGCGCGGTTTGCGCCCGATTGCCGCGTTCCCACTCTGCAAATTTAGCTTCAATCGGCTCAACTTCCACCGAACGCATCAACTTGCCAATATATTGCTTTTGCCGTTTTAATGCGCCGCGTTCATTGCGCTCCAATAATTTACGCGCCAACTCCACCGCATCGACCAATTTTTCAGGTAAGTCCAATTGCGCTAGCTTTTCAGGGCTTAAGTCAATCAAACGTTCACCGACGGCTTGTTGTGCCTCACTTTCCCGTTTAAGTTGGCTTTTACTAATAAAATCGTCTTCAAATTCATCATCTTCGTACATAGCTCTAACCTTTAGTGGCCAATGCGCTGGCTAAATCGGGGTATTGTAAGGTGATCTGCAAGTCTTTTAATAATTTATCGTTACGAATTCGCCGCGATTCCTGCAAATAAGATAACATTCCCGCACTGACTGCGCCTTGTGCCTCCGCCAAACTTATTTGCGGGGGGCGCGGCAAGCCTGCATAATCCGCCACCTGATTAAAATAATCCGTCATCGTCGAGGGGTTGCCATCGGTTGCATTATAAATTGCTCCACGAGGCGCAACTTGCATCGCTTGCTGACAAATTTGCGCCAAATCATCGGCATGAATACGGTTCGTCCACGGCGCTTCAGCAGCATTTAAAATCGGTTCAGCACGTTGAATTCGCTCAATCGGCAAGCGATCTAAAGCATAAATTCCCGGCACGCGCAAAATCACCCCATCGCCTTGGTATTGCTGCATCCACGCTTGTAAGGCTAACTCGGCATCTAAACGCCGTTTAGCCCGCGCTACCGTCGGTTTTAACGGCTCATCTTCATCAATCCAACGTCCCGCACAATCACCATACACACCAGTGGTTGAAATCAAGACAATGCGTTTCGGGGCATTCTGTACCGCTAATAAAAACCGCCGTAAGCGACTATCAACCTCGCCTTGTTTAGGCGGTGGCACAAACCAGAATATTTCTTTATCTGCAAAGGCATTACGTGGGAAGAAACTGCCCGCATCCATATCACCTTGCCGCATTTCAATCCCCTGCGCCTGCCCTAAAGTTACCGAATGGTCACTTGCCACCCAGCCTATAGTCGAAATAGCTTGCTTCTGATATAAACGCGCTACACGTCGACCGATGTCGCCACAGCCCATAATCCAAATTGAACGGTTAGCAGATTGCATATGACTCACTCCCAATTACTCGCAGGCAGTATAAACGAAATCAAACCCGGCAAAATGAAACGCGTCATCACCCCGAATGGCAAACGTATTCTGCTGTGTAATGTAGATGGCGAATTTTACGCGGTCGACGACCAATGCACGCATGAAGATGCGTCTCTATACTTAGGGTGTCTGAAAGGTGAGAAAGTACATTGCTCGTTACACGGGGGCGAATTTAACGTCAAAACGGGTAAAGCCGTTACTGAACCTGCCGAAGTTGATTTACAAACGTATCCGGTTAGTATTGAAAACGGTAATCTTTTCATTAAATTAGAGACTGACTAACTGGTCTAGCAGGTGTCGGAAATATTTGGCAGAGCCTGTGCCGCAGGGATGCGGCGCTGGAGCGTACAGGGACGTATTTACAGCGACTCTGACAAAATTTTACGACACCTAAGCTTAATAACTTATTAGGATCTACAACATGCGGCGTTACCTTTGGCTTGGTTCTTTATTATTGCTCTTAGCCCTAATGGCTGCCGCAATTTGGGGTTATTATCATGGCTGGTTTACTCCCACTAAACCGCCTGTGGTCATTATTACGCCGCCAACGCCCCCCTTACAGCCGTCCATTCCACCCGTAGACCGTCCGCCAACCCAACCGCCGATTATTCCTAGCCTGCCGCCGACGGAAACACCCATGCAACCGCCGATTTTAAAGCCGACTGTACCCAAAGAAGTGCATAAGGTGATTGATTCGGTCTTTAAACAAGTTGAAACCACTCGTTCGTATGACCCAGCCTACAAGGTATTAAAATACCCCGGTGGCGATGTACCACCAACAACTGGTGTTTGTGCGGATGTAATTGTGCGAGCATTTCGCGCTAATGGGGTAGATTTGCAAAAAGAAGTGCATGAAGACATGTTATTAGCATTCAACGAATACCCTAAAAAATGGAAGCTACCACGCCCTGATACCAATATCGACCATCGCCGCGTGTATAACCTCATGAGGTTTTTTGAACGTAAGGGTAAAGCGTTACCGATTACCGCAAATCCCGATGACTATAAAACCGGCGATGTGATTGCTTGGGATTTAGGTACGGGGCAAGCCCATATTGGGATTGTACTGCAATTCAAAACCGATGACGGACAACGCCCGTTAATGGGGCATAATATCGGCGAGGGAACATCCGTACAGGACGTCTTATTTGCATGGCCGATTATTGGGCATTACCGCTATTTTCCCTTAGCCAGTAGCGCGCATTAATGCCACAAGCTTTAATCAAACAACTGCAACAATGGGCAAGTGAACTAGGCTTCCAACAACTGGGGATTAGCTCGATTGACTTAAGCCAAGCCGAAGCGCGTTTAGTAGACTGGCTAAATAAAGGCTATCACGGTGAAATGGCATGGATGGCAACACACGGCACAAAACGCTCCCGCCCCGCCGAATTAGTTCCTCAGACCTTAAGTATTATTAGCTTGCGAATGGATTACTTTCCCACCGACAGTGCAGATGCTGTCATGATACTGAATCATCCCGAACGCGCTTATATTTCACGTTATGCGTTGGGGCGTGATTATCATAAATTGATTCGCCAGCGTTTAGAGCAGCTTGCCCAACAGCTAAAAGCGGCAGTCGGCGAGTTAGGTTATCGGGTGTTTACCGATAGCGCTCCTGTGTTAGAAAAACCCATAGCGGTTAAGGCAGGTTTAGGCTGGATGGGTAAACACACCAATATTCTCAGCCGTGAAGCCGGTTCTTGGTTTTTCTTAGGAGAAATTTATACCGATCTTGCCCTGCCTGAAACGGGCAGTGTAAAAGCGCATTGCGGGCAATGCCAAGCCTGCCTTGAGGTTTGCCCCACACAAGCGATTATTGCCCCCTATCAATTGGATGCACGGCGTTGTATTTCTTATCTAACCATTGAATACGCTGGCAGTATTCCTATTGAACTCCGTCCCGCCATTGGCAATCGCATTTACGGCTGTGATGATTGTCAATTAATTTGCCCGTGGAATCGTTTTGCTAACAGCAGTTGTGAGGCTGACTTTCAAGCGCGTCATCGACTCGACCAAGCACATTTATTGGATTTATGGGCATGGGATGAAGCCACTTTTTTAAAACGTATGGAAGGTTCAGCCATTCGACGCATCGGCTATACGCGTTGGCTGCGTAATTTAGCAGTTGCGTTAGGAAATGCGCCGCCTAACCCCCAAATTTACCAGTCTTTAGTCACAAAACGGACACAAATTTCCGATAATTTGCTACTTGAGCATATTGATTGGGCGCTAGCACAGCAACATTTTGCTTAAAAAAATCCCTTCATCCAAGTTTTTTATCCATATATCTGGCTTATTTTCCGCTCATCTAGCAAACGCTGCACTTTTTTTTAAAGGTTTGTCACTATACATCCCATAAACAAACCCAATGACGAACAACACCATGAAAATAAAAAGAAAGTTTGCGTTGTTGCCCGTCGTAGCACTATTATTTTTAACTGGATGCTCGACGGTTGAGAGTCAACCTTTATATCGAATGTGGCAAGCTCGCGCTTACAGCGCTTATCATATGACGCCGCCGCCGCATTCATTAATGCAAGCAAATTTTCGTAAAGAAAGGTCAAGTTTCACTGGTTATAACGCACAAGCAAGTTACAATGCAGCACCGGAATTCGCTGCAAATTCAGTGAACAAGAATGAAAGTGAATACATCGCGCAATATTATTCATTGCAATAGGTCTAAGCCTATACAGAATTGTTAGCCCCTGGAGCCTTAAGTGGCTCCTTTACGACACAAAGGTCTTAGCCCTTCCTTTGTGTCTTTTTAAGCCAGACCCGTTTAATTTTTGGGTCTGGCATTTTTATTTTCAGCTACTATTGCACTCTCATAAATTTGCGGGGCAATAAAATGGATATTGGCGCATTACGGCAAGAATACACACAAATGGGGCTAAGTCGTGAAACTTTAGCCCGCAACCCTATTGAACAGTTTAGCGTGTGGTTTCAGCAAGCTATGCAGGCAAATATTCTCGAACCTAATGCCATGCAAATTGCGACAGCAACCCCGCAAGGCAAACCCAGTTTACGCACCGTCTTATTAAAATCGTATGATGAACGCGGTTTTGTGTTCTATACCAATTACAGCAGTCAAAAATCCCAAGAAATTGCAATTAACAATCAAGTCACCTTATTATTCTTTTGGAAAGAGTTAGAGCGTCAGGTTGAAATTAGCGGGCATGCCGAAAAAGTTTCAACGTTAGAATCATTAGCTTACTTTACAAGCCGTCCACGCGGTAGCCAATTAGGTGCTTGGGTATCAGCGCAAAGTTCGATTATTTCATCGCGAGGGTTGTTGGAGATGAAGCTGGACGAGATGAAGCGCAAATTCCAAGAAGGTGAAATTCCCTTGCCAAGTTTTTGGGGCGGTTACCGTATCGTGCCCAGCACAATTGAATTTTGGCAAGGTCGCCCCAACCGTTTACATGATCGGTTTGAATATCGGCGTGATATAAACAACCAATCATGGAGCTTAGTCCGTTTATCACCTTAAGAGGCTTAGCTTGAAAAAATGCTAGCGCTTGGCGTCTACGCTCGGTATCTTGACCTATAAATAAGTGTGACCTGTGGTGTCAATTAAAGGCAGGTGCACCCACCATAAAGAGGTAATTATTATGTTGCTACGCGTTGGGCTGATAGGGCTGTGTTTAGCAAGTCTAAGCGCTTGTAATACCGATTTGTCTGCCAGTGGCATAGGCGCACTGCATACCGAAACTGTAGAATTTTCCAAAACAGGGGGCGATTGTCCACAACCGCCTAAAAAAGTTCCGGATAATGCCAAATGTGCCTCGGTTAAAATTACTTACCCCAAATTTAGCAGTACGACCAAACCAGAGCTAGCGGATACCTTAAATGCCTTTGTGCAAGATCAGCTATTAGATACAGTCGATGACAGCGGTCAACGCCCGACTTCATTAGAGACGCTTGCCAATGGTTTTATTGGTGATTATTTAAAACAACCTAGTGCTTTTAGTAGCTGGACTTTAGAACGCAACATCAAAATTGCCTATGCCAGTGAAGATTTGGTGACATTGGTTTATAGCGAGGAAGGCAATACGGGCGGCGCACACCCATTTAGTGGGCAACGCTATTACGTTATGAACCTGCAAAATGGGCAGCAAATGACCTTAAAGGATTTGTTAAATCCGGGTTATGAAGGTGAAATTAATGTGATTGCGGAACAAGCGTTTCGTGATTCTCGCAATATTGCACCTGATGTTAGTCTAGAAGGTGAAGGCTTTTGGTTTCAAAACAATACTTTTGCTATTAACAATAACTTCGGCATACTGGAAGACGGCTTAGCTTTTCATTTTAATGCTTATGAAGTTGCACCTTATGCAATGGGAACGAGTGATTTCACCATTCCCTACGAAGATATTATGAGTTTAATTCCCCCGAATAGCCCGATAACCAAAATAGGCGATTGATGCAATATCAGTATACGCGTGACCCAGATCGGATTCGGCAACAAAGTTATGCCAAAGTACGTGAACTCGCCGACTTAGCGCGTTTTACCCCAGAACAGCAACAAGTGGTGATTCACATGATTCGGGCGTATGGTGACCCTGATTTGTCACAACATATACGCTTTTCAGATAAAGCCATTGAGGTAGGCTTAAAAGCGGTTAAACAGCAATATAATATTCTATATGACATTGATATGGTGGGGCATACCTTAGATAAGCGCCATCTGTATCAAGAACCGCTAAGCTTTCTCAATCGGGCACAAGTTATTTCCCAAGCCAAACTCAAGAAGCAAACGCGTACTTGCACAGCAGTGGATTTTTGGAGGCCGTATATGCGTAATAGCATTGTGTTATTTGGTCAATCCGGCACGGCTCTGTTTCGCTTTTTGGAACTGTTACAAGATGGTGCACCCCGCCCTAGTTTAGTTATTGCGGCCGCACGCGGTTTTGTGAATGCGGATAATGCTAAACAAGCCTTGTGGGCACATAAGGAAGAATACGGCTTAGAGTGCATTGTGGTGGACGGTTCACGCGGCGGCGGTGTATTAGCCGGAACAGCCATGAATGCCTTAATGTGGATGCAGGCCGGTATTTGGGTTTAAGCTTTTGCCTTCAGCCCAGTCCTAAATCAAACTGCCAGACCTACTATTTGTTATAGTAGTGCCTTCCTCATTTAATACAACAGTGAACGAGTATGAAGCGCTTATCTTCAATAAAATCTCTCGTTGTTAGTCTGTTAGGGCTTAGCGGACTATTGATGCCCGGGTCAATGGCATGGGCAACTGAAACAGAGACAGCTTTAAATTTAACCAGTACCGGCTATGGCATTATCGGCTTGCTTATTTTCTTAAGCGCTTATGCCTTTGTGATTCTGGAAGAACGCATTCATTTACGTAAATCCAAACCGGTTATGATTGCAGCCGGTATTATTTGGGTGTTAGTGGCATTAGCTTATGCCCACGTTGGCGCAGGCGATAAAGTCGAAGCATTGCTCGATCATAATTTCCTCGAATACGGCAAGCTAATGCTGTTTTTATTAGCGGCTATGACCTTTGTGAATACCTTAGAAGAACGCAATTTATTTGGTGCATTACGCGCTTGGTTGGTCTCGAAAGGCTTATCGCTGTATTGGATTTTCTGGATCACAGGCGTATTGGCATTCTTTATTTCACCGATTGCCGATAATCTGACAACCGCGCTATTAATGGCCGCCGTGTTAGTAGCTGTCGCAAAAGACAAACCACAAGTGGTCGCAGTGGGTTGCGTGAATATTGTAGTGGCTGCAAATGCAGGGGGAGCGTGGAGTCCGTTTGGCGATATTACCACTTTAATGGTTTGGCAAGCAGATCTGGTTAAATTCCACGAATTCTTCGATCTTTTCATTCCCTCGCTATTAAATTGGTTTATTCCGGCGTTAATCATGTCGTTTTATGTGGATAAAACCAAACCGGCGCCGATTCATCTACACGAACCGGTTAAACGCGGTGGTTGGGTCATTCTAGCGTTATTTATTGCCACGATAGCCTTAGCAGTAGTCTTCCACAATAACCTACATCTACCGCCAGTCTTAGGCATGATGACCGGCCTAGGCGTATTAAAGCTATACGGCTGGCATTTAAAAATGACCGATCATAATCCAGAAAATGATGACGAAGAGAGTCAAGTTGGGCGTTTCGATATTTTTACCCAATTACAACGCGCTGAATGGGATACCTTGATGTTCTTCTATGGCGTTATTTTATGCGTGGGTGGCTTGGGAGCATTTGGTTATTTAACCTTAATATCAGAAGGCTTATACACTGGTTTAGGGGCAACTACCGCTAATATTCTGGTCGGCGTGTTATCTGCGGTGGTCGACAATATTCCTGTTATGTTTGCCGTTATTTCCATGAACCCCGATATGTCACACGGACAATGGTTATTAGTGACGCTCACCGCTGGGGTGGGTGGCTCATTATTATCTATCGGTTCAGCCGCAGGGGTCGCGCTAATGGGGCAAGCGCGAGGTATGTATACCTTTGGCTCGCACCTAAAATGGACATGGGCGGTAGCCATTGGCTATATCATCAGTATTCTCGCCCATCTTGGGATTAATGCGGCTTTAATGTAACGCATTTGCGTCGATTGGCGTAAAAAATGCATTTTCCGTACTAATCCAGCATTAGTACGGAGTGCAAGTTGGTGGTTATTCTACCTGTTGATGTATTTGATATGGTAATTTTTGGCGCGACCGGCGATTTAGCTATGCGCAAAATATTGCCCGCCCTGTATCGGCGCGATGTCGATCAGCAAATTCCTGAAAATTCGCGCATTATTGGCTCAGCTATTGATAATATTTCGCTTGAAGAATTCCGAACTAGGGTCAGCCAAGCCTTACACGAACATTTACCTGCTAGTGAACTCAGCCCAGAACGCGAAAGCCATTTCTTAAACCATGTGGATTATTTGGCACATGATGCCACTCAAACCACAGGCTGGCAGAGCCTAAAACAGTTATTAGAACAAGCACCAGAACGAATCCGCGTCTATTACCTGTCGGTTGCACCCTTTTTATTCAGCATTATTGCCAAAGGCTTGGCGGATAATGGCTTAAATAGCCCGAATTCGCGGTTAGTAGTGGAAAAACCCTTAGGACATGATTTAGCCAGCGCCCAATTGCTGAATCGCCAATTAGGTGAAGTGTTTGCTGAAAGTAGTATCTATCGGATTGATCATTATTTGGGTAAAGAAACCGTACAAAACCTAACGGCGTTGCGCTTTGCTAATGCCATGTTTGAACCGTTATGGAACTGCCATGCGATTGATCACGTTCAAATTACGGCCGCCGAAACCTTAGGGGTAGGTAATCGAGTGGGGTATTACGATAAGGCAGGTGCAATTCGGGATATGGTACAAAACCATTTACTACAATTATTGTGTTTAATTGCGCTTGAACCGCCGTATCGCTTTGAAGCAGATGCAGTCCGTGATGAAAAACTTAAAGTATTGAATTCGTTAAAGCCAATTGTCGATAAAGAAGTCTTAAACAATACGGTACGGGGTCAATACGGGGCAACGGCAACCACGCCCTCTTATTTACAGGAAGTGGGCAATCCACGCAGTACCACTGAAACCTTTGTTGCGATTAAAGCTGAAGTCGAAAATTGGCGTTGGGCTGGCGTACCGTTCTATTTACGTACGGGTAAACGCTTACGTGCGCCGATGACCGAAATTGTCATTGTGTTTAAAGAACCGATTCACTCCATTTTTGGTCATGTAGCCACCCCTTTAGTGCCGAATACCTTGGCTATTCGTTTACAGCCCGATGAAGGCTTACGGCTTAGCATTATGACCAAAGAGCCGGGGCCGGGTGGCTTTCGCTTACGCCCTATTTCTTTAGACATGACCTTTGAAGAAGAATTAGGTAAAGATTGGCATATTCCCGATGCGTATGAACGCTTACTGATGGATGTAGTAAGGGGTAATCAAACCTTGTTTATGCGTGGTGATGAAGTTGAAGCTGCATGGCGTTGGATTGACACGATTATTGCCGGTTGGCAAGCATCCGGTATGCAGCCCGAACAATATGATGCAGGCGGCAATGGGCCATTAGGTGCGGTGGAAATGATGGCGCGAGATCGGCGGCGCTGGCGTGAAATTAAAATTTAATAAGGCACAAGCATGATACATCCCAATTTAGCAGCGGTAACACAACGTATTCACAGCCGTAGCCAAACAACCCGTAACGCTTATGAAGCTACGCTGGCACAAACCGCCCAAAACAATGGGCGTAAACAGTTGGCTTGTGGCAATCTGGCGCATGCGGTCGCCCCTTTACCTACCCATGATAAATTCAAAGTGATTGCAGAAACTGCGCCTAACCTTGGCATTATTACCGCTTACAATGACATGCTATCCGCACATCAGCCGTTTGCCGCTTATCCCAATTTAATTAAACAAGCGGTGCGTGAGCGGGGGGCGACGGCGCAAGTCGCCGGGGGCGTACCTGCCATGTGTGACGGGGTTACCCAAGGGCAAGTGGGTATGGAGCTTTCGCTCTTCTCCCGCGATGTGATTGCAATGGCAGCCGCGATTGGCTTGTCACATAACACATTTGATGCAGCTATTTTTTTGGGCGTTTGCGATAAAATTGTGCCGGGTTTAGTAATTGCAGCGGCAAGTTTTGGGCATTTACCTTGTATCTTCTTACCCGCAGGGCCAATGACGTCCGGTATTAGTAACGATGCCAAAACGAAAGTGCGCCAACAATATGCAGCGGGGCAAGTGGGGCGTGAGGTGTTGCTTGAGTCGGAAATGCAGTCTTATCATGACGTAGGCACTTGCACCTTCTACGGCACCGCCAATTCTAATCAAATGCTGATGGAATTCATGGGCCTGCAATTGCCGGGTTCAAGCTTTATTAATCCAGACACACCGTTACGTCATGCCTTAACCATTGCTGGTGCAAAACAAGCCGTCACACTGGCACAACAACGTATTAGCGCCCAGTCAATATTAACCGCCGAATCTTTCGTCAATGGCATTATCGGCTTACATGCCACTGGCGGCTCGACTAACCTTTTGCTACATATTGTGGCAATGGCGCGCGCAGCAGGCTTAATCATTACCCTGCAAGATATTGCTGATTTAGCCGCGATAACACCGTTATTAGCCCGGGTGTATCCAAATGGTAGCGCGGATGTGAATTACTTCCATGCAGCAGGTGGCTTGCAGTTAGTGATTCGGGAATTGCTACAAGCGGGTTTATTACATAACGAAGTACAAACGGTAGCAGGCTTTGGTTTACAGCACTACACCCAAGAAGCTTACTTAAATGAGCAAGGCGAAGCCGCGTGGCGCGAGGGTACGTCGGTTTCTTATGACACGACGGTAATTCGCCCATTTAACGAACCATTCCAAACCACCGGTGGCTTACAACGCTTACACGGTAATTTGGGCGAGGCGGTTATTAAAATTTCTGCGGTTAAACCGGATGACCAAATCATTCAAGCCCCTGCCCGTGTGTTTCATTCGCAAGAAGCGGTTAAACAAGCGTTTGAAGCGGGCGAATTAGCCCAAGATTGTATTGTAGTGGTGCGCTTTCAAGGTCCCAGTGCCAATGGTATGCCAGAACTACACGGTTTAAGCCCTAGCCTTGGCGTGTTACAAGCACGGGGTTTTAAAGTAGCGCTAGTTACGGATGGGCGCATGTCAGGGGCGAGTGGCAAAATTCCAGCCGCTATTCACGTTAGCCCCGAAGCGGCTAAAGGCGGGGCGATTGCCTGTATTCAAGACGGCGATTTGATCCGCTTAGATGCGGTCAAAGGCGAATTACAGGTATTAGCTGAGGATTTTGCCCAACGCCAACCTGTAACGCTGGATTTAACGGCTAATCAAAGCGGCTTCGGGCGGGAATTATTCAGTAGTTTGCGGCAATCCGTGGGTAATGCTACCCAAGGCGCTAGTATATTTTTTAATCAAAATTAAGTATAAAGGTCAGGATAATGAGAAGAACCGCTAGAGAAATCTGCCAACTGGCAGCCGTCATTCCTGTGTTAGTGATCAAAAGCCTAGATACGGCTAAACCGCTAGCACAGGCATTAGTGGCGGGGGGCTTGCCAGCCTTAGAAGTTACCTTACGTACCCCGGTAGCCTTAGATGTGATTCGTGCTATGAGCGACGTGCAAGGCGGCGTGGTGGGGGCGGGAACATTGCTTAGCCCACAAGATGTTAAACAGGCGAAAGCGGCGGGCGCACAATTTGGCGTCTCCCCGGGTATTACTGATAGCCTGCTAAAAGCTGCGCAAGATTATGATTTGCCGCTATTACCCGGTGCGGCTACAGCTTCGGAAGTCATGTATTTGTTAGAACAAGGTTATGACACTTTAAAGCTTTTTCCAGCCGAAGCCGTCGGTGGCATTAATTTATTAAAATCGCTGGGCGCACCGTTACCTCAAGCCAAATTCTGCCCGACGGGTGGCATTAATCTAAACCTTGCACCACACTATTTAGCCTTAAGCAATGTGTTATGTGTGGGTGGTTCATGGATTGCACCGGACAATTTGATTGCACAAGGCGATTGGGTGGGCATAGAAAGTTTGGCGCGAGCTGCCAGCCAATTGAAACCATCCGAATAGTTTGTTTTCTGATTTAAAACAAATTGCAGTATAATCGCCGCTATACCCTCACAAGGATAAAACCATGCAGTTACAAGGCACAGCCGGTATAGATCAAACGTGGCTAGACGCGATTGGTGGCGAATTTGCTAAAAGCTATATGCAGGATTTAGCAGTTTTTTTAGAGCAGGAAGCACAACAAGGTAAAAACATTCTGCCACCTACTGAGATGCGCTTTAATGCGCTAAAAGCCACCGCGTTAAACCATATTAAAGTGGTCATTTTAGGGCAAGACCCTTATCCCACCCAAGGTCACGCCCACGGTTTATCGTTCTCCGTATTACCCACGGTTAAACCCTTACCACGTTCGCTGAATAATATTTATAAAGAACTAAAAAGCGATTTAGACATTGATAATAAACACACCGGTTATTTGCAACCGTGGGCGGAACAAGGCGTTTTATTATTAAATACCGTGCTATCGGTAGAAGAAGGGAATGCCAATAGCCATCAAAAACGCGGTTGGGAACGCTTTACCGATGAAATTATTAAGGCGGTAAATGCACAAGACAATCCCGTGGTGTTTATTCTGTGGGGTGCACCCGCACAGAAAAAAGCCGTGCTGATTGATGAAACCAAGCATTTGATTATTAAAAGCGCCCACCCTTCGCCTTTATCTGCGAAAAACGGCTTTTTCGATAGTAAACCGTTCTCGCGTAGCAATGCATTCTTAGTGGAACAAGGACGCACGCCGATTAATTGGCAGCTTTAACGCTTTTGATACAGTAAATCCCACACGCCGTGCCCTAAGCGTAAGCCACGATTTTCAAACTTAGTTAGCGGGCGCGTCGCTGGGCGAGGGGAATACGGCGGGTTTTCTGCTAGATTTTGGAAATCCGACCGTGTTTGCATCACATCCACCATGTGTTCTGCATAATTCTGCCAATCGGTTGCCATGTGAAATACACCGCCTTGGCTTAAACGTGAGCTAATTAAATCGACAAAGGCAGATTGCACAATGCGGCGTTTATGATGCTTCTTCTTATGCCACGGATCAGGAAAGAATAATTGCACGCGATCTAAACTTTGGGCTGGAATCCGCTGTTGCAGAATAGCCACCGCATCGGTATTTAATACTCGAATATTCGTGACACCCGTATCGCCCATCAGTTTCAGCAAATGCCCGACCCCCGGCGTATGCACTTCAATGCCTAAAAAATCGCGTTCGGGGGCGGCTTGCGCCATTTGCAATAAAGACTCGCCATTGCCAAAGCCAATTTCTAAGGTAATCGGGGCGGTGCGTCCAAATAAGTGAGCTAATTCTAGCTCCGTATCAGCCGCTTCAATGCCAAATTGCGGCCAAAGGCTTTGCATCGCGCTTTCTTGCCCTTTGGTTAAACGCCCTTGACGCAACACAAAGCTTCTAATGGCGCGATGCTGTTCGGTGGTTTCTTGCATAGTGTCTTAAATCGGTAAGCGTTCCCTGTCAGATACAGGGAACAAAAGCGGAATCAATCAGGCTTAGAAAAATAAACCCGAAATCGGCGAAGAGGCAGAAGCATAACGTCTACGCGGCATACGTCCGGCTAAGAAAGCTTCGCGTCCGGCTTCAATGGCTTTCTTCATAGCCGAAGCCATTAATACAGGATTTTGCGCGGCGGCAATGGCGGTATTCATTAAGACACCCGCACACCCCATTTCCATCGCAATCGCCGCATCGGAGGCTGTGCCTACGCCTGCATCCACTAACACGGGTACTTTCGCGTTCTCAATAATTTCTAAAATATTGTAGGGGTTACGAATGCCTAAACCCGAACCAATCGGCGCGGCTAACGGCATGACGGCCACACAACCGATTTCTTCTAGTTGACGCGCAATCAATGGGTCATCGCTGGTATACACCATCACGTTAAAGCCGTCTTTCACTAAGATCTCAGCGGCTTTTAAGGTCTGGATCGTATCGGGGAATAAGGTTTTCTGGTCGCCCAAGACTTCCAGCTTCACTAAATCGTGTCCATCCAATAACTCCCGCGCTAAACGGCAAGTGCGCACCGCATCCTCGACGTTATAACAACCAGCGGTATTGGGTAACAACGTGTACTTATCCAGCGGAATCACATCCAATAAATTCGGCTCGTCTTTATTCTGCCCAATATTCGTGCGACGAATCGCCACCGTAATAATCTGCGCACCGCTGGCTTCCACCGCCGCCTTGGTCTCCGCTAAATCTTTGTATTTGCCTGTACCGACTAGTAAACGAGAGGTGTAAGTTTTACCCGCAATGGTAAACGTATCTTGTTGCATGAGTGTAAATTCCTTGGTTAACCGCCACCAATCGCGTGGACAATTTCAACCGCATCATTAGGTTGTAGCACAAACGTCGCAAATTGACTGCGCGGCACTAATTCTTGATTCACTTCCAAAGCTAAACGCTTGCCTTGCAACTCCAGAATCACTAATAGCTCCGCCGCTGTGGTCTGCTCTGGCACGATATGGGGTGTACCGTTAATCAGTATTTCCATCAGGCTATCCGCTGGTTGATGAAGGGCTGTATTACACCATAACCCATAGGGGCTGTCAGGTCATCCCTCTCTAATTAACCTAATCCTCTAACTTTAGATTAGATTTCTGCTTACCATTACGCTTCTGTGGTAACACATCGTTACGCCCTTCCTGCATAAAATCGTCTGGCAAGCTGGTTAATAGCTCAAACGCTTCAAGCAAATTTGGCATAGTTTTAGAACGTAATTCGTCATTAGTGGCTGTATTGTTTGTTGCACTCATCTTAAGAAGCTGTCCTTAGCAAGGTTACAATTACCACTTTAAACAAGCTTTAATAACGCTTTGTAAAGTTTAGTATTACCCTTTTTTGAGCTTAAACCTAACGTATAGCTCTGTAAAATATTAGGATATAAATCGAAATATTCCCCATAAAAATAAATCAGACGATCATCGAACAAGGTATAAGCCAATACTGTATTAGGTACAGTAGGTTCTAGTATCAGATAGCGATTTGCCCGCAAACCTTCGACAATAACATTACGACTATCGGCTCGATTCAAAGCATAAGGCAAACACAAATCAGCCATACGCTGCGGTGCATTTGTCCATAATCTTAAACTCTGAACCTTGTTTGCGCCCACATGCAACAACATAGCACAGGGTTTATGACAACCTTGCCAACCATCTCCACCACATTGATCTACAGTAAATGTTAAGCCTTCCACAGTTTGTTTATTTGGAAAAATATGCCAATCTGCTAATACTTGTCGAACCAATGGATCAGCCGCAGGTAAGCCAACAATAGCTAAAAGTTCATTATTAGAATAGTGCATTACACTACCATCTCTTCAAAACCAGAATTCATAACCTAGTTGAATTCTGGTTTAACTAATCAGATCAATTCTTTAAATAAATTATCAATCCCACTTCAACGCGCCGCCTGTTTGGTATTCCGTTACGCGGGTTTCAAAGAAGTTTTTCTCTTTGCGCATATTCGATTGTTCATCTAACCACGGTAGGGCGTTTTGTGCGCCGGGGAAGGGTTCGTCTAAACCGAGTTGGCGCGCGCGCCGATTGGCAATAAAGCGGAATTGTTCTTGATGGTCTTGCGCGGAGTAACCCAAAATCGGGTTGGGCAACAAGAAATTGGAATAGCCAATTTCAGCAGCTTCGGCTTCGTCCCACATTTGGCGCAAGGCTTGCGGATCAAGCTGCACATTTTCTTCATGCATAATTTGCCGCACCACGCGAATACCAAACGAACAATGCAGCACTTCATCGCGCATAATGTATTGCAATTGCTCACCTGTGCCTTTCATTAAGCCACGACGTTGTAGCGCGAAAATCGGTGTGAAGCCGTTATAGAACCAAGAACCTTCAAAAATACCTGCAAAGAAGGTGTAAGACAGCACGAAGTCGTGTAAATCATCGCGGTTTTTCAGATTAATATCCGGGCGCATGGCCGCATTCAAACGCCGATTGGCTAACTGAATCTTAGCGTTAATTTCCGGCACAACCCGATAGCGGTTATAGATTTCACTTTGATCTAAGCCAATGGTTTCAATGCAATGTTGGTATGTCCACGTATTGCCGGAAACCGTCACTTTATCGTTATAACGCACCAGCAACATCGTGCTGGGTACACCCACGCTATACACATAGCCTTCATACGCTTCGGTAGTTTTTTCAATGGTGCGCCCACTGACATAAGCACGGTCGACAAAATTAATCGTCCATGCCGGATTGCCTGCGGAGGTTTCGGCTTTATGCACTCCGCAACGATAATTTGCCATAACGCCCAATGCCATGACCACATCGTAACAAGCTTGGTTGGTCGTCACATAGCGCAACATATCACTGGAGCGACTACCATCCCAATTCATCAGCTCGTCAATAAACGCGCGAATCCATTCATAAGAAATGTTTTCAAAGTTTACCCACGAAAAATCTTTGACCAATTCAAGCTGTTGTTTCGGTATATCAAACCGTGTGCTTTCGTCGGCACAGGTATAATGTGAGTATTGGAGACCTAACTGATTTAAGATTTCAGTTAAACGTGCAATCTTATCCGCGCGTTTAAAATGGAAACGATAGCCCGTGCCGGTTGCATCGTTGCTTTGGCTATTCAGCAATGTGCCATCAGCTTGATACGCAATTTTTAAGCGTTCTAACCAAGAGAGTGCCGCCGTACTTTTCGTGTTTAAACGACCTGCCACCGGAATATTTTTATTATGCACGCTGATTTGCTCAGCGGTTTGAATCAGCAACTTATTGTCGTTACGTGTATCAATAGCCACACAACGATGATTCGGCGTAACCACTGATTCATACACGCTAGAACTAAAGCAAATCAACTCTCCAGCAAAATGATCCCGCGTGATACCCAATGGCTTAACAAATTCAATACTGCCATCTTCACAATACTGCGCAACCGTTTCGCCAGCCGCCAAGTTGCGAAAATCCACCCAGCCACGCGCGGTTAAAACTTCTGTACCTTCTTTAAAGCAATGCAAGGCTTCTTCGTAAACCTGCCGCGCTTGGTAGATTTGCAATTCCGGCGCGGTCATTTTTTCCATAACGGCTAAGCCGATATTACGCATGGCCAAAATATCGGAGGTGGTGAGATACGCCAGCACGTTTTCATAGACATGCCGCTCGGCGGGCGTGAGCTTATGGTGATAATCGCTCACATCCTGCGCCATATTAATATCTAGCGGTGTCCAGTGATTTTTATTGGCATTAATAAAGAATTCCCACGCCCACGGGTATTTAAATGGCGCAAGCTGGTTAATATCACCACTGCCATTAATAACGCGCTTATCTTCGGCTCGAATCGGCTGTTGGGGTTGAAACTGACCCTGTGGAAGGGGTGAGGGTGCTCGACGAGAGTAAACCTCTGTCGCAGCGGCTTCTTGATCCGAAGGATTAGAAGCCGCAACCCCTGTTAGCGTCTCTGAAGTCTTCTGCGGCTGCGCAGTCGACGATTCAACGATAACTTGGGTTTCAGCACTGAACTCACTTTTGTCTACCTCCACAGTAGGACTATCGAAAAAAGAGTTTACCACCAAAGGCTTAGGTGGTTGCTTGCCATTAGATATAGGAGGGGCAAGCGGGTCATCCCAGTTCAACATCGAAATTTTACCTTTAACGAATTCTTAATACAAACCAAACCGACTATTAACGGCGGGTTTTTCCCCTTATTGGCACGCTTCGCAGTCTGGATCGAGAATTTAAGCACCTCTTTAGTGCGCAAGATTCTATTTTAATAGCTTACTGACAGTTAGCTATTTGTTCTACTAAGCTAATTGCGCATTTGCATAATCTACTAAGGTGGATAATCTGGAAATAAACTCAGAATCAATCGGTTTTCCAATAAACGCATTATCAAAAAATTTTAACATTCCTCTATGCTGTGGATTATTAATTTCGTTATAAAAATTAATTGTGACGAAACAAACAATGGGCATATCAACATTATCATAAGTAATGTTATATCGTTCTTTTACAGAGCAATCGGCAGACGTAGCAATTTCTAACAGTAATTTCCAGCGATAGGTTTGTCCTGCACGTTCACGCAATGATGTTTTTAATGATAAAATCATGCACTTATTTAATTTATTATTATCATCCATGCTATAAATAATTAAATCCATATCTGGTTTTTGTGTTTCACCATCCACATATACGGTTAACATTTTCTCTAAAGCAGGAATACTTTTATTTGAGGTTATGTAAATATTATGTTTAACAAAACCTTGTTGCTTTAACTTTAAAAATATATAAGTAATACAATAAGGGAAAATTGCCCCTACTATTGTTTTCCTAGCTTGATCGGCATTTTTGATAAGCCCAGCTTTTAAGCGTTGCTGAATAATTGCCTCGACATCATCTTTGCTGCTAACAATAATTTCATATAGATAATCTAATGTTGCTTGCAAACCGTGTTGCGTAGCTGCTCTCTCCAACCGATCTAATACGGGCGGCATATAAAATTTTTGCTGAATTTCTTGAATCTTTTTAGATTCGTCTTTACTCAGTATCATAGTGCACCTAATAATGATAATTGAATGTTGGTTTGCCGCGCCTCACCTGATTGATAAGCCTTAATGGTGGCTAAAATATTTTGTGCAATAGCCTGAATGACAGGAACAACGACAGAATTGCCAAATTGTTTATACGCCTGCATGTCAGAAACGACAATTTGGAAATCTTCTGGAAAGCCTTGCAAACGAGCACATTCACGAGGAATTAAACGACGTGGTATATTATTACTTTGTGCAATTAATACTTCTGATCCATCTTTATAATAACGGGCACTAATCGTTCGAGTATACTGATCTACTGCCACATTCACTAAACCATAACCAAAACCATTGCCTTTATCTTGTTGCTCTATTTTTCTTTGATATAAATAATCCCATAATTTCTTAGTTAAGGTATATTTATCTTCAACTGATTTTTCAATGACATCTGATAACTCATAAATACGCTTTTTCGGTGGCACTGGAAATTCAAATTGAATATTAGGATAAGTATTTTTATCAAAGGCGACAATAAAGATTCTTTTTCGATGTTGCGGAACATAATCTTTACCATCAACAACCTGATAAAATACCTCATAGTTTAATTTAGAAATTTCATGATAAATTACTTTCCATGTATTGCCTTTATCATGACTTAATAAATTCTTTACATTTTCCAAAAATAGAACTTTAGGACGATGGTATTTGGCAATACGTATGATTTCAAAAAACAAATTGCCTTGTTTTTCATCTTCAAAACCATGCTTACGTCCTAACGAGTTCTTTTTACTAACACCTGCGATGGAAAACGGTTGGCAAGGAAAACCCGCACACAATATATCAAACGCGGGTATATCCGATGCTACTACTTGGTGAATATCCCCCACGGGACGTTCACCAAAGTTTGCAAGATAGGTTTCTTGCGCGTGCTTATCCCACTCGCAACTAAATACACATTCCAGCCCTAAATTTTTTAGGGCTAAATGAAAACCCCCAATACCTGCAAATAAATCAATAAACTTCATTACTGGCACGCTTCGCAGTCTGGATCGAGGATGGAACACGCTTTGGGTGCTTCCGAACCGACTGATACATAACCCGTGGCGGCTTTGATACCCGTTTTCGCGGTAGCAGTCGGTACATCATCCGAGCTGGTTTTTTCCGCCCCAGTCGCGCCTAACGTGCGGAGGTAATACGTGGTTTTTAGCCCGCGTACCCATGCGAGTTTGTAGAGGTTGTCGAGCTTTTGCCCATTCGGTTCTTTCATATACAAGTTCAAGGATTGCCCTTGATCGATCCATTTTTGGCGACGGCTGGCGGCTTCGACTAACCAACGCGCATCCATTTCAAACGCAGTGGCGTATTTGGCTTTAATCGCGTCGGGAATACGGTCAATCGGTTGCACTGAACCGTCAAAATATTTCAGGTCATTAATCATGACTTCATCCCACAAATCCAGTGCTTTTAAATCTTCCACCAGATAAGGGTTAATCACCGTAAATTCGCCGGAAAGGTTCGATTTCACGAATAGATTTTGGTATGTAGGCTCAATGGACTGCGACACCCCGCAAATATTAGAAATGGTAGCCGTCGGCGCAATCGCCATGACATTCGAGTTACGCATTCCTTGTTGCTTAACCACATGGCGCAAACCGTCCCAATCCATACGCTGCGTAGTGTCCACCGTGAAATAACTGCCGCGTTCTTCCGCCATTAATTGTAACGAGTCAATCGGTAGAATGCCTTTACTCCATAGTGAACCGTTATAAGTGGAATATTTACCGCGTTCCGCTGCCAAATTGCTCGAAGCTCGAATCGCAAAATATGACACCGCTTCCATACTTTTGTCGGCAAATTCCAGCGCGTCACTGGTGGTATACGCCAGATTCATTTTATACAGCGCATCTTGGAAGCCCATAATGCCCATACCCACCGGACGATGGCGCAAATTCGACTTACGCGCTTGCGGTACACTGTAGTAGTTATAGTCAATCACATTATCCAGCATACGCATGGCAGTCGTAACGGTATGCTCTAACTTCGCCATATCCAATTCGCCATTTACAATATGTTGCGGCAAATTCACAGACCCAAGGTTACAAACCGCAATCTCGCTATCGGTTGTATGCAAAGTAATTTCAGTACACAAATTCGAGCTATGCACGACCCCTTGATGCTGATTGGTATAACGCACATTGCACGGGTCTTTAAACGTAATCCACGGATGTCCGGTTTCAAATAACATCCCCAACATTTTGCGCCACAATTGTAAGGCGGGCAGTTTACGGGTCAGCTTAATCTCACCACGAGCGGCTTTCGCTTCATATTCCACATAACGCGCTTCAAACGCTTTGCCGGTTAATTCGTGTAAATCCGGCACATCATCCGGTGAGAACAATGTCCACTCGCCTTCTTGCGCCACCCGCTTCATAAATAAATCGGGAATCCAGTTGGCGGTATTCATATCATGCGTGCGGCGACGTTCGTCCCCTGTGTTTTTACGCAGCTCTAAAAAGTCTTCTATATCAATGTGCCACGTTTCAAGATAAGCGCAGACAGCTCCCTTTCTTTTTCCTCCATTGTGGGCCAGCCCAGCCGTAGTCATATAAGACTCGTCGCCTTCGACAATCAAATCAAACACAAACGGGAGAGTCGTAATGGTTTCGACGCTGCGCACACGGCTATACACACAACCGTTATAAGTTAACCAATTTTGCTTAGTAAGCGGTTGGCATTTCACCAATTCTGCTAATGTTTTCACCGCTGGAATACGAATATCAAAGGCTTTAGTCATTCCTTTAAATTCAATCGTAGAACCGTCTGAACGCGTGGCACTGTGCTTATTATCACGCTCACGATATTGCCCCGCTGTCGGAATACCGAGACGTAAACATTGATAACGTAAGCCTTCCGCTAATTCACGCGATGTACTGGTGAAATAAATTTCTTTACCACGACTGACGCCACCATCGGTTTCTAATAAACCTTGAATCAAACCAAGCGTTTGGTTGTGTGGTAAATGACTAAATTTACGGGCAATACGCTTCTCGCCTTGCGCATTATAGAGATCGCCATAAGTAAACGGTAAAGTGGCCGCACCTGCACCAACAATACGCCCCGTTGTCCCGTCACGCACTGCACCTTGTCCGCTTGCCCAATGAATTTGTCTATAAGTGTCGCCCCGCGCTGTTTCCCAGTAATGAATGCCACGAGCGGCTAAATAATCTTGTACAAATGATAAATGGCTATCGGATTGTGGGTTACCCGATACGCCCCATTCGTAACCGTCTTTGCTCATGTGACCGTCACCCAACAAGATACCGTATAAACGGGCATCTTCAGCGGTAAAGCCCTCAACTAATACGATTTCGGTAGGAATAACTTGGGCAACGTAGTCGCCTTTTTGTAATTGATTAGCTTCAACCCAAGCAGGGCGTACTTTAGCGTTTGCTAATTGCGCATAACTACGTTCAACAGTTTGCCCCATTGGGATACCGCGTAAAGCATAAAACGGATGTCCAGCCGTCACTTTAACTGGCTCAATCGCATGTTTAATATCAATAGCGACCATTGCATCATGTTGGTTATAAACCATTGCCTGCTTCACTTCGCGATACGTGCCACTAATACCTAGCACTAAATCACCCGCTTTCACTTCACGAATCGCTTTAATACCGTTAGCCGTATGTAAATAGGTATCCGGTGCAAAACATTGATTAACCGCTACCGCCGTGTCATTCGCCACTTTGAGAAACGGGACAACTCCTTGAGATTTGCCATTCGTACCTTTGATATGCGAACCCATACCGCGCACGCGTGTCCAGTCATTGCCTAAGCCACCGGCGTATTTAGACAGTAAGGCATTATCCTTAATAGCGTTATAAATGCCGTCTAAATCGTCGGGTACGGTGGTGAGATAGCAGGAGGATAATTGCGGGCGTAGCGTGCCAGAATTGAACAGCGTGGGGGTACTGCTCATGAAATCAAAGCTCGATAACAAGTTATAGAACTCAATCGCTCGATCTTCGCGCTCAACCTCATTAATCGCTAAACCCATTGCCACGCGCATAAAGAAGACCTGTGGCAGTTCAAAACGGATACCGTCGTGATGTAAGAAATAACGGTCGTACAGGGTTTGTAAGCCTAAATAAGTAAATTGTGAATCACGCTCGGGTTTTAAAGCAGCGCCCAGTTTAGCCAAGTCATAACGCCCTAATTCCTCAGCCAAGCGTTCGACTTGCACGCCACGTTTAATAGTTTTGGCAAAAATTTCAGGGTACAGCTCCGCCATTTCATGTTGAGTGGCTTCGGTGGCTTGTCCTTCGATAAAGCTTAAGGCTTCACGGCGTAAGCTATCCATCAACATACGCGCCGTGACATAGGTGTAATTCGGCTCACGGTCGATTAATACCCGCGTGCTAATAATCAACGCGGTAGCCACTTCTTTTTCTGAAATGCCATCGTACAAATTGCGCATAGTCGCTTGTAAAACCTGCTCGGCACTCACACCCGCTAAACCTTCCACGGCTTCATTAATCAAAGCGCGTAAACGGTTTTCCGCTAAAGGCTTTAATTCACCCGTTGCGGTTTTAACGTGAATAATGGTTTCAGTTTTTTTGCCTTTCTTCTTGGCTTTAGCGTCTTTTTCGGCGCGTAATTTGGCGCGTTCTTCACGATACAACACATAACGGCGTGCCACTTTATGTTCACCTGCGCGCATTAACGCCAACTCCACTTGATCTTGGATTTCTTCAATATTCACCATTCCACCCTCCGGTGTACGCCGTTTTAAGGCAGCAATCACTTGTTGGGTCAGGCTTAACACCGTATCGTGAATGCGTGCCGAACCGGAGGCTTGATTTCCCTCCACTTCTAAAAAAGCCTTAGTCATGGCAACTTGAATTTTTGCCCCGTCAAAATCGGTTACCTGCCCATTACGGCGGATAACTTTGCAACAAAACGGCGGTAATTGGCTGGATTGGCTTAAAGGATTAAGGTTTTTCTGTGTTTGTTCTTGTGTATTAACCGATGGCATGAATGATCCTCAGAAATTAAAAAGGGCTTGACAATCACCCTTCAGTTATGGTCAAGCCCAGTAAATTTTTTGCTATACAAAATACTATAGAATGTGTTTTTGCATAGGGTCAAGCACAATATATTGTCATTAACCACAATTTCAACAATGAAATAGACAGACAAATCTAGCCCTGAATAGCACTTAGATTTAAGTCAAGATTGTTGGAATTTTTTTCATTGATACGTGTAAAAAATTCTCTATCTCTGCAAACAGTCGAGCCTTGGCTAAAATTTTCGTACAATCAGTTGGGGCGGGGCTAATCACCCGTCAGTGTTAGATGATTTACATCCAAGAACTTCGATGGAGCATAGGAATGACTAATAAAACGACTCTGAAATTAGCGCTAGGTACAAGTTTAGTAGCCGGTATTGCTTTAGGTTCAGTGCAAGCCGCTGAAAGCAATCCGTTCTCATCCACTAAATTGGATAGCGGTTATCTGCAATTAGCCGACAATAAAAGCGGCGAAATGAAATGCGGCGCGGGTATGTGTGGCGGCAATATGAAAAAAGACAAGGATGCGGAAGGCAAATGCGGCGGTAAAAGTGAAGAATGCCCTGCTGATGCTGATAAAGATGGCAAAGTCACTAAGGAAGAATTCTTAGCGCATCACGGCAAAATGTTTGAAGAAGCCGACGCGAACAAAGACGGCGCGTTAGATGCGGATGAGCGTAAAGCCCTGCATAAAAAAATGGCGGAAGGCAAATGTGGCGGTAAAGCGGAAGAGAAGGCCGAAGCTAAAACCGAAACCACCACCACTGAAACTAAAACCACTACGACTGAAAGCAAATAAACCCTTTCTGTCACTTCACAAGCGTAGCCTACGGGCTGCGTTTGTTGCCTTAGCTAAACGAGAATAACGATATGCCAGCGTTGATGGGGGCGGGTTTAGGTTTCCGCCGTGATTTACTACAGGATTTAACGCAAGCTGTGCCTGCTTGTATTAACTTCTTTGAACTCGCACCGGAAAACTGGATTAGCTGCGATCCCCTCAATGCCAAACGCTTACGCAGTTTTAGCGAGCGTTACCCGTTTGTGGCGCACGGTTTATCGCTATCGTTAGGCGGTTTAAACCCCTTAAATACCGACTTGCTGCACGCAATTAAGCAATTCATGCAAACGCACCAAATCCGCTTGTATAGCGAGCATTTGTCATGGTGTTCCGATCAGGGGCAATTGTACGATTTATTACCCATTCCGTTTACTGAAGACGCAATTCAACACGTCGTTAGTCGCATTCAACAAACCCAAGATATATTGGGGCAGCGCATTGCCATTGAAAACGCCTCGTTTTATTTGCAAGCACCGATTAATGAAATGGATGAAGCCAGTTTTATCAATGAAGTGTTAACGCGTGCCGACTGCGATCTACATTTAGACGTAAACAATGTGTATGTGAATAGCGTGAATCACGGCTATGACCCCTATGCGTTTCTGCAAAAATTGCCAAAAGAGCGCGTCGTTTATTTACACATGGCGGGGCATTATGCAAAACAGCCGGATTTATTAATTGATACCCACGGCGAAAGTATCATTGAACCCGTTTGGCAATTATTGGATTTCACTTATCAACAGTTTGGCGTTTATCCGACCTTATTAGAACGTGATTATAATATTCCCCCCTTAGCGGAATTAGTGCTAGAAGTCGAACGCATTGCCAGCCTGCAACGGAAGCACCGCGCATGAATAACCCGACCCTCACGTATCAACAAGCCTTTGCCGCGCATTTACGCAATCCCCAACACCACGCCGCGCCCGCTGCCGTCGACCCGCAACGTATGCAAATCTATGTGGATTTATTATTTAATAATCTACAAGATTTTCTCAGCACAACTTTTCCTGTGACTTATAGCATTTTAAGCAATAACGAATGGTTAAGCTTAGTGCGGGCGTTCTATGCCGAACACGCGTGCCAAACCCCGTATTTTCGGGAAATTGCCGGGGAATGTGTGCAATGGTTGAGCCAACGCCAACCGAGTTTAGCGTTATGCCAAACCTACCCGTTTTTAATTGAACTAATGCATTATGAATGGGTGGAAATTGCGTTATTAAGCGACGCTAGCGTAATAGATGATAGCCTCATTCAAGCGCCCGCCGATTTACTCAATAACCCTTTAGTGTTAAATCCGGTATTATTATTACAAGCCTATCAATACCCCGTGCAACGCATTAGCCCACAACAGCTACCCGCTGCTGAACCCACCTATTTAGCTTTGGTGCGCAATCCACAACACAAAATCGACTTTATTGAATTAAACGCGATTACCTTTCAACTGCTTCATTTACTGCAACAAGGCTTAACGGCAAACCAAGCCTTACAACAACTCGCGCCTTATTTACCGCAATTGAGTCAAGCACAATTAAGCGAATTTACGCAACAGCATTTAAAGCAACTACAACAACAGCACATTATTTTGGGCGAGCTTAAAACTACCGTTTAGCTAAATTTGATTAAGGGTATGACAAAGCTCACTTAAAGGTTTTGCTTTAGATTTCACTATGACCTCAAACAACTTTTCAAAATTATCAATTTGTATAGCATCACCTTCAATTTTAGCCTGTTCTAATTCTTTCGCATAAAAGTCATATAAGCTTTTCGCTTGACTATCTTTTCCCGAACAAGCGATACCTAAGGCTTTCGCTTTATCCTGCGTCGCTAAATTTCGCCTATCATTACTAATATAAAGGGTGTTTGGATCAGCACCATATTTCAGTAAACTTTCCATTATATGCGCTAATGGCATTGGTTCAGCAGGTGGAAAATGTAAATCGGCGGCAGTACCAATATTATTATAGTTACGTTCCGCTCCGCAAATATTTAAAATAGGAAAATAATCCTCACCTTTAGTTTTAAAATTAGGATTTGCACCGTATTTCAGTAAAATATCCAGCATACTCGTGTCACAAGCTTCCGTTGCATCTGCAAGCGGATAGCGACCTATACCACCCGTCGAATCTTTATTTCCCTGATTCGGATTAGCTCCTACTTTTAAAAGGCTTTCTAAAGCTTTATCACGTTCCGCTATATTACTTCTACTACGGCAATGCGTAAAAAAGCTAAGTATATTAAATTGGCTACCCTCTTGGTTATAACAATACAAATTTATACCATGCTCAATATAACGCTGCATACTGGTATAGTCACATGCAGCAATAGCATTTGTGAAAATAGCGGGATTAAATGCCGAAGCAGGGTTATCAGCTAATAATTGCGTCAGATATTGTTGGCTCTGTGAGCGACTTAAAGGAAATGGATAGTAATTTTTAGGCATACGGTCATTATCGTATTCTTGCAACTCTAATGTCTTTAAGGTTGGAGTATTATATTGATCTCTATTTTCAGATTTGCGGTAAAAAGTGGTTGGACATTCTTGGGCATTGATAAATTTCATATTCAATACAATCATCGTCATAGAAAATAATATTATTAACTTGTTCATTATAGTGTCTCTTTTAAAACAGACATCGTTGACAACTCTTTTCTTTTATCAACTGCTTGAGCTCGTATATTATTATTGTTAGCACTAGCATTACTAATATTAAAATGTTTTACACTAATAGCAAAATCATGATTATTTTGAATGGTATTATTCTGAATTCTGACTGGCTCAGTTGCTAAATGACGATAGGGACTATCGGCTTCATGATGTACATTAATAGCCTGATACCATGTACCATTACCAATACTTAATTTATTACCACTGATAACGCCACCTTTTGCATTAGTTGCTTGAATACCATCTGCATGTTGTGCCATAACTCCATTTGGTAAAACTACTGCTGCATCCGGTGCATTACTAGCCTTCCTAAGATTTGTATAATTTGTATCCTCATAATTCGGGTGTATGCTATGAATGGTATTACGTGTAATAGCATACTGGCCCACATTTTTTAAATTAATACCATCCCGTTGAATATTGGAAATAGTATTTCCATTTATCGTAATGCGTTGATTTTCAGTATTTTTTGTCGGATGTGGACTACTAATACTAATTCCATCAGCGACACCCAAAATTCTAGAGTTATTAATACCAATATCCACGTTTTCATCGTCTTTTATTACAACCCTAATACCTATTTCGGATTCAGGTAAATTCTTAACTGCACCTGCACTCAAATTAGGGTTACCAATGGTTATATTATCAACGTAAAACCTTGAAACATTAATAGCATTAATTCTTTGTATATGTGGGGGATTATTTGAATCGGCTGCTGTCAATCTTAGATTCTTATTCACATTGATTACACCATAATTACCGGGCGGTATTTTTAGTATTCCAGGATTATTTTTTTGATCAATTTCTGCTTGCAATGATTGTGTTGGATCAAGCGTGTCAGCCTGAGCACTTTTCATTGTATTTTCTATTAGTGGTCTGACTAATTTTTCAACTGAATTGAATAATAAATTATTAAATTTTTCTCCTATATCCTTACTCAAAACTTTAGAACTATTTAGTAAATCATTATAAAATTCATAATTTTTATTTATCGCTTTATTATCATAAATACTTAATGAAGACATTTGGCAAGCTCCATGCTTTAATTTTAAAAATCCTTTTAGCAATTAAAATAGGCTTCCCTCATACTATTTTTTCTTATTTTATGAATAATGGGATAAAAACCGAGGACAACTGGTAAAAAACTACTGCTGCAATCGCTCCCATTCTTCACGTAACCTTGTTAATGTTCTTTGTTCTTCTTCCGGCAATTCACAACCCGCTAACTGATACAAGGCTCGAATATGTTGAATTTCCGCGTGAATACTTTGCAGTCGCCCGCGAGTTTGTGCGGTGGATGAGTTCGCGGCTGTCTGCGTCGTGGGCAAGCTGGTTTTCGGTGTTAAACAGCTTCGATCTAGTGTGCCATTGCGGGCGGCTTTGGCGAGTTGATACAACAAACCCAAGGGACTTTTGACTCTGCCTTGTTGTAAGGCTTTTTGCAGGATTTGTAGGCAGTCGTTGGCATTTTGCGGACTTAAACCGTCGAGAATTTCACTAGCACGACGACGGCTGGCGGCGTCGAAACTAGCGGGATAAGGCAAATTTTCCGCGTTTAGTTCGGTAGTGGTCGGGTTAACGGTTGGGTTAGTAACGGTATGTCCCTGATTTTCGGGTGGCAGCTTGCGGGTTATCGGGGCTGGCTTTCTGTTTTGCGGAAGCGCGGGCGTGAATAAACGGTCGGGGTATTGGGTAAGCAACGGCGCGGGAATACTAAAGCTTTGTCCGAAAATCGGATGCGGTTGCACCTCGATTAAACCTTTGTCAGCAATGGCGCGTAAGGCGGGGGTGAGGCGGTCAATCCGCACACGGGCAAGGCTGGCAATACGCTTGAAGGTTAAGGCATCGCTGGCTTTGCCGTAGCCTAAGGTTTGCTGAAAAATAACCAAAAACGCTTTTAATTCATTTTGCGTGAGGTTGGCATTTAATGCGGCGCTAATCCAGGCACGGGCAAGGCTCATACTAAACCTCCAGCCACGCGCAAGTTATGACGTAATAATGGCATCATCTATTTCTCATATGATTTTAGAATGGGCAAAACTGCTAGGTACTTCTATCGTCCATATGGAAACGACGCGCTTATTCCCGCCGAGGCGGTTTTGTATGCCACGCATACCCAGCAAAGACCGCGTCAGCGTAAAATACAGGCACAAAAAAACCGCCTGAACTTGTGGCGGTGTGCCGCCATATGGTGGGATAGAAGTCCCGAAATTTTGTAAACAGGTAAAAACACCTTGTTTTTAGATTAGGGCAGAACAAGGTGAAAGGCAAGCGCAAAGCTTAAGCGCAGGTGTAAGGTTATTAGGGATTTTCTGTCGAACAGCGCAAAGTATTATAGTCTTCGTGTACGATTTGATAACGATCATTAATATTTTCCATATATCGCTTGGCAATAACACAAGGATGATCTTTAAAATCTGCTGGTCGTCGATAAGTTTTATACAGGGCTAATTCTTTTGAAACTCGATGCGTAAAGCCATCTACATAAATAATGGGATAAACGTGCGGATCATGCTTTAAAGCTTTAAAGCTTTAAAGCTTTAAAACTCACGACATCAGCTTCATAATCCAGCAACACGTTATAGTCTTTATTAACTTTTTGAATAATCCAAAAAGGTTGCGATAATTCATGCATACCTTTACTATAATAGCACTGCTTCTCCAGCGTTACTAAATATTCATGCGTTAGCGGATCATTATCCAAATCTAACGTAACCTCTTGTTTATTCATAAAGGCATTCTTTAAATTATAACCATACAGATTACACTGATTAATCGGCGTAAGGTTTTTTAGTTTGTACATGTCCCGCAAACCCTTATGTTGACTAATAGCCGACATAATACCAACTTGATCCTGTTTATTAATTCGCAGAATTTTATCATCTTCTAAAGTTCGAGGACTCTCATAATACTTGGTATCAGTAAAACAAGGTTCATTACCTGCCTCTGGTTGACAATAAGTTTCAAATAAACTGGTAGCCTGCACATGATTTGCAATTAAACCCGTTACAATTATTAAATATTGAAGTAGAAACTTCATTTTGAACTCCTAGTTGTCGTGCCAACTTGCAAATTTTAGCCGAGTGCAAAGTTTGGATATGTCATGGTTGTGTAAGTTTGCAATGATAAAGTTTAGTATAACTATGAATATTCATACTATTAACAAGCTACTTTTAACACACGGCACGATTCTCAATAAAGGTAATGATGAGTTTTTAGTGTAACTAAATGCAAAGTGTATTCAAAGCAGTATTAACATTCAGCATTATTTTGTTGGTATTGATTAATTTATTTTCAATTATTTGTATGATAGATAACCTTAACGATCTACGAATTTATATTAATAAGATTATTTTAGTGATGATAGTTTTGGTGCTCCAAAATCCGCGATGGGCTTGGTTTTTGCGATAGGTTTTATGAGCGCGACGCTCGCTTGCCTATTGGCTTTATTAACCTTTAAGCATATTGCTAGTTGGTTTAGAACCTTCTCGTTAAGCTTACTTCCCTTATTGATAATGATCGCTAATCTTACTGAAATAATAATGCGTTGAGCAGACTCCTAAAACCAATACTTTGGGTAGCTTTTCGCTTTATCTAAATTATTAAACACTAAGGCAATTAAAACTAACAACATCGCGCCCAGCAACGTCGGTACGAAGAGAAAATCCCAATGCGGTAGTGTTAACATAATAATCAAGGGATTCGAGCCAGCGGGTGGATGCACGGTACGGGTCATTAACATTAAACCAATGGTCGCACTCAAGGCTAAAGCCATGCTCCACCAATGCGCACCCAGTAGCGTTAACGCCATTAGCCCTACTAAGCTTGCCAAAAAATGCCCCGCAATAACATTACGCGGTTGCGAGAACGGGCTATCAGGAAAGCCAAAAATCAACACACAACTCGCGCCAAATGAGCCGAGAATCAAGGGCATCTGTAAGCGTTCAGCTAAATACGCTAATAGCAGGATTGCAAGCAAACCGCCACCACTTGCCCAAGCTATTTGCGTGTAACTCGCCCGTACTGGCAAGGCTTGTCCACCTTGTAATTTTGATCCGTTTTGCATTATTCATCCGCTTTAATATATAGACAGGTCTGTATATTAAAGCGGATTTAGCCTAATAACACAAGCAAACTTGCTATACTGGGTTGTCTCATCGTGGAGCGTTAACTCGTAGATGGCTAGCTCGAAATATCAAGACTTGGTGGACACTGCCACCCGTTTATTTGCGCAGTATGGTTATACCGCTGTTGGCATTGACCGCATTATTGCCGAAGCAGGTGTGGCGAAAATGACGCTGTATAAACACTTTGCTTCCAAACAAGATTTAATTGTGGCCGTGCTCAAACAACGCGATCAGCAGTTTATGCAAAGCTTACAAACCTATGTATTGCAATACACCGAACTGGATTTGCAAATTAAAGCCATTTTTGATTGGCATCAGCAATGGTTTCAACAAGCTGATTTTTACGGCTGTATGTTTATTAATGCCTCGGCAGAATTTCATCAGGCACAAGCCACGATTCAAACCATTAACCAAGCCCATAAACAGGGTATCACAGATTGGTTACACAGCCTTTTAACGCCAACCTATGTAGAACAAGCCGCCGCAATTGCTCAGCAATTAAGCTTATTATTAGATGGTGCAATTGTTTCTACTCAAATCACACCCAAATCTGACGCAATTTTAATAGCCTATCAAACTGCTAAATTTTTATTAGCCTATAAAAATCAAAAATTTAATCAAAACCACCCTTCATAATAAAATTTTTTTGTAAAAGACGTGCATTTCATTAAATTTTCGTTAGAATTGCCTTCGCAAATCCAATTGCAAGATAACCCTAAATCTTAGGGCTTATTCCTTCCCTATTCCCCTTTTCTTGGAGCTTTGCTATGAAAATTCGTCATATCGCATTAGTAGTGTCTTTCGTTAGCGCTTTAGGCTTCGGTTTAACTGGTTGTAGCACACAAACTGCTAAAGCTGATGCAGCACCAAAAGCAGCGGTCGCTGCTAAACCAGTAGTAAAAGCACCTGCTAAAAAAGTAGTTGTTGCTAAGAAAGTAACCGTTACTAAAAAAGCAGCCGTCGTTGCATTACCTGCAACCGCTACTTCACCTGCTAAAAAAGTAGTTGTTGAAACTAAAAAAATTAAAGTTAAAGAAGTTGTTAAAAAAGTAAAAAAATAAGCTCCTAGGTGTCTTATTTTATAAAGCAGTCTAGAATCTAACGCTTCTGGATTGGGGTCGGCATTTGCAACTAAATGCCGATTTTAGTGAGTATGTTAAACACGATTGCGTTGCTTTTTATTGGCTATTCCGTTTTCTCTGCCGTTTTACTGCTGATTACACATTTCCGCTGCGACAATTACGCGGGTCAGTTGTTAGCACGTAGCATGGGTAGCTTATTACTGTTGATTTTAATGGCATTGCAACTTTGCCATTTTGCGTACTTACAGCACAGCGCCGACTGGTTACATACGCCGATTTACCAAGTGTTGGTATTTGCTGTTGCCCCCACTTTCTATTTATTCAGTAAGCCCATTCTAACCGCCGATACAGAAGCCAATTGGTCATCGTTGCTCCACGTTTTGCCCTTACTGGTTGCGCCATTGCTGCCGTTTGAGTGGGCATTACCGTTGGCATTTGCCATTGGATTAGGTTACTTGGTGTGGTTAGGTCGCAAAATTTACGCCTTACGCGCCCAACGCCAAGCATTTCGCCAAGAATTATATGTATTGAGCACGATATTTATAGTCGGTTGTATAGCATTGGTTTTGGGGTTAATTCTACCCGCCTTCAATGAAGCTTTATTTATTCGTTTATATGCCAGCGCCATTGGTTTAGCCTTTTTCTTAGTCAACTTTACCCTAAGCCTAATGCCACGCTTATCTAATGAAGTGACCGAGGCAGCCCGTAGTACCTATGCCATATCGACATTGAATAATATTGATTGTGAAGCCACACTGGTGCAACTTGGCAATTTATTAGATCAAAAGTCATTATTTAAAGACCCTGAATTGGATTTGGCAGGTTTGGCCAAAGAACTCAAACTCTCCAGCCATCAATTATCCGAACTGATTAATACCCGCTTAGGTAAAAGCTTCTCGCGTTATATTCGAGAATATCGGGTGGAAGCCGCTGAAGATTTATTGGTCGAACGCCCGTCTATGCCGGTGATTACCGTTGGAATGGAAGTGGGTTTTACCTCGCAATCTAACTTTTATGAAGCCTTCAAAGAAATTACCGGCATGTCACCGGGGCAATATCGCAAAATTAATTTAAGCCAACGCGCCCCCAAAACCTTAAGTGCTTAAAACCGTCTGCCATTTATCTCTATAAATTTGTCGCGTCTGCATAGGCGCGGCACAATTTCGCACAATTATATTAAAAACAGCGAATGCTTATGAGCCTTGCGATTGTATACAGCCGCACCAATACCGGATTAGACGCGCCTTTAGTGAGCGTTGAAGTGCACTTAGCTAATGGTTTGCCCGGCTTTTCCTTGGTCGGCTTACCGGAAACAGCGGTAAAAGAAAGCCGGGATCGCGTGCGCGCCGCTGTCAGCAATTCGGATTATACCTTTCCATTACGCCGCATTACCGTCAATCTTGCGCCTGCGGATATGCCTAAAGACGGTGGGCGTTTTGATTTACCGATTGCCATTGGTTTATTAGCCGCTAGTGAACAATTGCCCTTAAATGCGTTAAACACTTATGAATTTATTGGTGAATTATCATTGGGCGGGCAATTGCGCCCCGTACGTGGTGTTTTACCTACTGCAATTGCTGCCTTACAAGCCGGACGCGCCTTGATTGTGCCGTATGAAAATGCGGATGAAGCCAGCTTAATCCAAGGTTTAACCGTATATCCCGCCAAGCATTTACAGGAAGTGGTCGAGCATTTGCTCGGTCACGCCCCCTTAAGCCGTTGGCAACCGCAATTAGATACCCAAACGTTGCATTATCCGTTTGATTTAGCGGATGTGAAGGGGCAATTTATGGCGCGACGCGCCTTGGAGATTGCCGCCGCTGGTGGGCATAATTTGTTAATGGTAGGACCGCCGGGCACGGGTAAAACCATGTTGGCGAATCGCTTAGCCACGATTTTACCGCCGTTAACTGAAGCGGAAGCCTTAGAATCAGCCGCGATTACCTCGATTAGTCATCAAGGTTTTCATAAACAAGCATGGGGGCAACGTCCGGTGCGCGAGCCGCATCATACGTCTTCCGGGGTCGCCTTAGTCGGCGGGGGTTCGCAAGTTAAACCGGGGGAAATTTCGTTAGCCCATCATGGCATTTTGTTTTTAGACGAACTGACCGAATTCGACCGCAGCGTCTTGGATGTGTTACGCGAACCCTTGGAAACTGGCAAAATCACCCTATCGCGTGCGGCCCGCCAAGCCACTTATCCGGCTAAATTTCAATTAGTTGCCGCCATGAACCCTTGCCCGCAAGGACGCGCTTGCGATATGCGCGAGCATTGCGAATGCACCCCCGACCAACAACGCCGTCACCGTAACCGTATTTCCGCCCCGTTTTTAGACCGGATTGATTTACAAATCGAAGTGCCACGCGTCAAACAAGCTGATTTACAATCGCTAACGGCAGGCGAAAGCAGTGCTACGGTGCGGGAACGCGTCGCGCTTGCCCGCCAACGCCAATTAAAACGCCAACAGAAAATCAATAATGCGTTAAGTGGGCGTGAAGTAGAGCAACTGTGTGCGTTAGCTGACAAAGATCAAAAATTATTAAATAGCGCGATGGAGCGTTTTAAATTGTCGGCACGCGCTTATCATCGAATTTTAAAAGTCGCCCGCACCATTGCTGATTTAGCCGATAGCGCGGACATTCGCACGCCTCATTTAACCGAAGCCTTAAGTTATCGGGCGTTAGATCGTTTAGCCGCCTTAAACCAATAGCTGTTGGTAACTGCGAAGCGCGGTAAATTCGGCGGTATCTTTCAATGGTTGCTGTGAATCCGGTTGGGCAATCGCGTATAAATATTTCACACCGTAATTCGCAGCGGCGCGCAGAACGTGTAAGTTATCGTCAATAAACAGGCTGTGTTGCGGATCAAAGGCTTCGTGAGCGCGTAAGGTCGCCCAAAAATCCGGGTGTTCTTTGGGTAAGCCTAATGAATGCGATGTAATCACCCGATCAAAATACTGTTCTAGGGCAATATAGCCAAATTTAACCGCCACACTTTTGTGATGGGCATTGGTTAATAACACCACCCGTTTCTGTTGGGCGCGTAAAAAGCTTAAGAACTGATCTACATGCGCTCGTAAGGCAATTTTATGTGCGGTTTCATGCTTCAGCGCCACCATATCCACGCCTAAATGCTTCTGCCAATAATCCACACAATACCAATCCAGTGTGCCTTCCATTTCGGTATAACGCGCTAATAGATAATCACGTATAGCGTCTGGCGAGGTATTGCGTTGTTCTGCCAAACGCTGCGGCAAATGTTCTAGCCAAAAGTGGTTGTCATAATGCAAATCTAATAATGTGCCATCCATATCTAAAAATACGGTTTGCACCGCCTGCCAATTCAGGTTAATGGGCGATAACAAGGCATCTTTCGCGGTCGGCATCGTGCTAAAATCCCAGCATGACAAAATTGCCTACCATACACCAAATTCGCACTGTTGCCAGTAGCCGCTTATTTTGGGTGCAAGCGGTCGACTTAGAATTCAGCAATGGGGAACAGCGCACTTATGAACGTCTCGCCAGCCGTGGACATGGCGCGGTCTTGATTGTGCCCGTCTTAAACGATGACACCTTATTATTAATCCGCGAATACTCTGCCGGAACAGAACGCTACGAACTGGGCTTTCCCAAAGGCAAAGTCGAAGCGGGCGAAGATTTAATGGCAGCGGCCAACCGCGAAATTATGGAAGAAGTCGGCTATGGCGCACACGAACTACACCGTTTAAAACGCGTGAGTTTATCGCCGGGCTATATGATGCATCACACCGATTTGATTCTGGCACGCGATTTATACCCGCAACGCTTAGAGGGTGACGAACCCGAACCGCTGGAAGTTGTCCCGTGGAAATTAGCTGATGCTGCCGATTTATTAGCGCGTGATGATTTCACTGAAGGGCGTAGTTTATTAGCGCTGTATTTGGCACAAGATTGGTTAAAAACGTATAAAGGATAAACATGGACTTAGCCGCATTCATGCCATTGGCTGTTCGCATTGCACAACACGCGGGCGAACGCATTATGGCAATTTATAATAGCCCTGATTTTAATGTTGAAAATAAAGGCGATAACTCGCCATTAACGGCGGCAGATTTAGCCTCACACCATTATATTGTTGATAGCTTAACGCAATTAACCCCTGATATTCCGATTCTATCCGAAGAATCCGCCAAACTGCCGTATAGCGAACGCGCTCAATGGACAACTTATTGGTTGGTTGACCCATTAGACGGCACACGCGAATTCATTAAGAAAAATGGCGAATTTAGCGTATTGATTGCACTGATTCACAACCAGCAGGCCGTCTTAGGCGTAGTACACGCGCCCGCCTTAAATGAAACATGGTATGCCAGTCGCGGTCAGGGTGCATTTAAACAAACAGGCCATGACACGCAAGCCATCAAGGTCAGTGCTACGCATAAGCCGTTACGCGTAGTAGGCAGTAAATCGCATCGTGACCCGACTATGCCGGAGTTTTTAGCCCGGATTGGTGAGCACGATTACCAAGTGTTAGGCAGCATTTTAAAAGCTTGTTGGGTGGCAGAAGGCAAATGCGATTTATACCCCAGACTCGGCCCCACTTCCGAATGGGACACGGCTGCCGCACAAATTATTGTGGAAGAAGCCGGTGGGCATTTTCTGCAAACTGACATGCAACCGATGCGCTATAACACCAAAGACAGCTTACTAAACCCTTACTTCTTTGTATTTGGGCGTGATTTTAAAGATTGGTCGCAGTATTTGTTATAAGTTTGGCAAGTAGTTGACAGCCAATCATGGAAAATTTGCAGCCTTGGGTATCTGTGCTCTAATGCTGCCCCAAGTGTCTATTGGGAAAAACTCTGTGTATCAATTACTCGAACAACGTATACAACACATACTCGCGCAACAAATCAGTGATTCATTAAAAAATGCGCGCACAGGTTTGGAAAAAGAAAGCTTACGCGTTTCGCCGGATGGACATTTATCTCAAAGCAATCATCCCAAAAGGTTAGGTTCAGCCTTAACGCATCCTTGGATTACCACCGATTATGCAGAATCCTTATTAGAACTGATTACCCCCCCTCAAGCACGGGCTTATCAAGCCTTAGATTTCTTACAGACTATTGAAACCTTTGTTTACCAGCAATTAGACGATGAATTGTTGTGGACCGCCAGTATGCCTTGTGTGTTGGCAGCGGATGAACGCGATATTCGTATTGCGGAATATGGCAGCTCGAACGCGGGTAAAATGAAGCATGTGTATCGTGAAGGCTTAGCGTGGCGCTACGGTAAAGCAATGCAAGTGATTGCGGGAATTCATTTTAATTATTCGATTGATGAAGCCTTTTGGCAACCGTGGCAAGCATTAGAAGGCGATCAACAACCGTTACGTCAGTTCCGCGATGCCGGTTATATGGCAATGGTGCGGAATATTCAGCGTTATGGTTGGTTGATTATTTATTTATTTGGTACATCGCCCGCTGTTTGTAAGAGTTTCTTGGGCAATCGTGCCAGCCCCGCCACCATGCGCGAATTAAATCAATACACCTTATATGAGCCTTATGGTACATCATTGCGGATGGGCAATATTGGCTATACCAATAAGAAGGAAGATCACAGCGGGGTTAAAGTTTGTTATAACACCTTGCCGACCTATATTCAGGGGTTACGCACCGCCATCAATACGCCTAGTGCAGAATATGAGGCAATTGGTGTTAAAGTAGACGGGCATTATCGGCAATTAAACGCCAATATTTTGCAAATCGAAAATGAATATTACAGCACGGTTCGTCCCAAACAGCCGTTAAATCGTTTTGAAAAGCCAACCGATGCCTTAGAAGAACGCGGCATTGCGTATGTGGAACTGCGCTCCATTGATGTCAATTCATTTCATCCCGCTGGCTTAACTAAAAAACAATTGTTCTTTTTAGAAGTGTTCATGCATTTTTGCTTATTGCAAGATAGCCCAATGGTCGATGCGGCAGAATATCAAGCGATTAGTAACAATCAACTATTAACCGCACATCAAGGACGCGACCCACAGTTACAACTGAACTGCTTGGGTAAAAGCGTTAATCTGCGAGAAAAGGCTAAAGAACTGTTACAAGCCATGCGTCCGGTTGCTGAATTACTCAACACAGTTCATCAAGAAGAGTGCTACACCGATTGCTTAGATAGTCAATTAGCCCTAGCTTATAACGCTGATTTAACCCCATCCGCCCATGCTTTAGAAGAAATGCAGCAACATCATGAGAGCTTTTTTGAGTTTGCACAGCGTAAATCCCTTGAACATCGTGAGTATTTTCTAACACGACAATTAAATTCTAAGCTAGAACAAGAGTTTAAGTTAATGGCAAGCCAATCCTTGGCGCAACAACAAACCTTAGAAAGTCAACCACAAATGCCGTTTGATGCGTTTTTACAGGCTTATTTTCAGGGAAACTTAGAATCTAAAAAAAATTAACAAGATAATCATCTGATTTTTGTTACCCCTAACCAAAAACTCAGTTACACTACTAGACATAAACTATTGCCTGATACTTGAAAGTTTCCGTGCGCTCGTGTTGATTGTTTCGCTGCCCACGTTTTACTCCAGGTCTCAAAGCGCATAACTTATCGGGTCTCAACGACCGATCGTTATCAGGTAATTCGTGTGTCTGGTTACCTCCTAACGTATTTTCAAACAGCACATGATTTATGAGACGATAAACAGTGAATATCTACGTTGGTAATCTGCCCTACAAAATTTCTGATGCTGATCTGCGCGAATTGTTCGCGGCTTACGGTGAAGTATCAAGCGTTAGCATGGTAAAAGACAAAATGACAGGGCAATCCAAAGGCTTTGGCTTTGTCGAAATGCCAGAAGCAGGCGAAGCTGCAGCAGCGATTCAGGGGTTAAACGAAAAAGCAGTACAAGGTCGCAACATTAAAGTTAATGAAGCGAAACCTCGTGAAGACAAACCACGCGGTGATCGCGGTGGTTTCCGTCCACGTGAAGGTGGTAACGGCGGCGCTGGCTTCCGTCCACGTAACGAAGGCGGTTTCGGTGGCGGTCGTGATGATCGTGGCGGTGACCGTGGTGGTTTCCGTAATGATCGCGGCGGCGATCGTGGTGGTCGTGATGACCGTGGCGGCGACCGTGGTGGTTTCCGTAAACGCGAATTCTAATCGCTTTAGGCTGATAGCAACTGCTATCAGCCTATCTTCTCAATCCCGTCTGGTAATTTAGTCGGCGAATCAATCACTAAGTGTTTATTTCTGCCCGTTTCGCCTGTTGCAATCAACACACTAGACTTAGCCACCCCAAATGTTTTCGCTATAAATTTCACTAAACCTTCATTGGCTTTGCCATCCACAGGTGGTGCAGTAATCCGCACTTTAATCCGATCTTCTTGCTGCTCCGCAAACTCATTTTTACTGGCTTTGGGCTGCACCTTAATAAATAGATGCAACACCTCACCTTCCCAACGGTAAAATTGGCTCATGCCGCCAAACCATAAGATTGCAGAATAATCAGAATCACGTATAAACCTAATAAGGCAACCATAGGCGAAATATCAATCATACCCAAATTAGGTAAGATACGGCGAATCGGGCGCAATAATGGCTCAGTTAAACTATGGAATAAGTCCACCATCGGATTGCCATAGTTATTACCAAACCAACTCATCACCGCTTGCACAATCAAAATGAAAATATACAAATGAATCACAGCGGAAATCAGATCAAACACCGTATACAACACAATGCTCAGCGCATCGGCATTAATCCCGCGCACGCCAATTAATAACAAGGCCTTCACTGCCGTTAAACCTAAGGCTAACACCACAGCGGCCGAGTCAATTTTTCCCACAGGCGGAATAATGCGGCGTAAGGGTACGAGTAAAGGATTGGTAATTTTTACAATGAATTGGGATATTGGGTTGTAAAAATTAGCGCGTACCAGTGCTAATAAAAAGCGCAATATCACCGCACTGATATACATAGAAAACAGGGTTTCAATCAAAAAGACGCTAACATTCTGTAGGGCGTTCATGCTATTCCTTCAATTTATTGGTTCGCAGCGGCTAATTCGCGCGAACGCTTTGCCGCCGCTTGTAAAGCTTGCTCGAATAATGCGGGTAAACCGCCGTCATTCAAGACCTTTAACGCCGCTTCTGTTGTACCACCTTTCGAGGTTACTTTACGCCGTAATTCTGCCGCCGGTTCGCCACTCTCTAAGGCTAAGCGTGCTGCACCTAAGGCGGTTTGCACTACTAATAACTGCGCATCTTCAGCACTCATACCCAAATTTTGCGCTGCGGCTTGCATGGCTTCCATCACTAAGAAGAAATAGGCGGGACCGCTGCCTGATACTGCCGTAACTGAATCAATACTGGCTTCTTCTGCAAACCAAACCGTAATACCCACTGCGCGTAGAATGCTTTCGGCTAAATTACGTTGCGCTTGGCTGACTTGGGCATTTGCCACTAATCCAGTTGCACCCGTTTGCACTAAGGCTGGCGTATTGGGCATACAACGTACTATTGGTAGATTACCGCCTAACCATTGATTTAATGCGGCTTCACGAATACCCGCTGCAATGGAAATGACCAACGGTCGAGTACGCTGGGCTAAATCGGCTAAGGGTTCGAGTACTTCACGCATCACCTGCGGCTTAACTGCCAGTACCACTACGTCCGCCCCTTGCAAAGCTTCCGCATTATCTTGCGTAGCCTGCACATCCGGCCAATGCTGACGAATCGCGTCTAATTGCTGCGGATCGGGATCAGCCACTCGTAACAGCACATTCGCTTTGTCTTGTAATAAGCCAATAATCAGGCTACGCGCCATATTGCCCGCGCCAATAAACGTAATCGTTGTGGGTTTTTGTGCAATTTGAGGTGTATTCATAGTTTGTTTTGGGTAGATCAAGCTCAATATTGGATAATGACCTTAGTTTACTTGTGTTGGGGTGACAATGGAAAACATACTGTTAATTCTCTTAATCGCGGCGGGGGCTTGGTTTTGGTGGGATTCCATGAATGCACGCGAACGCGCTGTGGCAATGGCCGCACAGGCTTGTCAGCAAATTAATGTACAACTATTAGATCAGACAGTGTCATTAGAAAGTATTAAACCAGCACGCAATGATGAGGGACGCGTGGTATTACGGCGCATTTATGGCTTTGAATACAGTATTGAGCGCGTAGAACGGCGCAAAGGTCGAGCAATTTTGCGCGGGCAACGCTTAGAGCAAATGCAGTTGGATCATGACGATGGCACAACGATTGAGCAATATTAAGCAAGCACCAAGAGAACGAGAGCATCAAATTCAATAAACCAGCAAGCACCAAGAGAACGAGAGCATCAAATTTAATAAACCAGCAAGCACCAAGAGAACGAGAGCATCAAATTCAATAAACCAGCAAGCACCAAGAGAACGAGAGCATCAAATTCAATAAACCAGCAAGCACCAAGAGAACGAGAGCATCAAATTTAATAAACCAGCAAGCACCAAGAGAACGAGAGAACGAGAGCCTAAATTTTTCAACCACTTATACCCCAAGAGATTGAGAGCCGTTCATGTCTTGTATGGGTTTAAGATACCGAAAAGCGGTCTAGTCACGCTATCGCGCCACTGATAAAACCGCTTTCTAGGTAGATAAATGGTGATGTTAGCGGAAATTCGGTAGTTTACCTTGTTGTTCTATGTGAAATTGACCGTTGGTATCGGGATTGCCTAAGCCCATACTCAACATAGATTGCAGATTAGCGGTATCAGAACCGCTACTATTCGGCTTTAGATTTAAACTGACCTGATAAGTGGCATCTGGCTTGAGCGTGGCTTGACCGTTTATCTCTAAGGCAGCTTCCGGTTTAGCGTTTAAGATAATGTGCTGTTCGTCGCCTTCACGGGTTAATAAAGCGCTATACGTTCCCAAATTTGGCGCAAGCATGGGTACACCTGCATTATGCCAATCGGCAGAACCTTCCATTACGGGGTAAGTTTGTCGATCCCAAGTAACTTGGCTTAAGTGGGCTTGTAGTTTACCTTGCACACCAGACAACATTGGGTTTTGCAGCAAATTTGCCACTACACCAATCGAGAAATCGCTAAGACGCAAGTCTTTGCAGACCACATCTGTATTCCATTTTACACCGCATAATCCCTGAATTGTGCCACCCATCGGCAACTGCGCCTTTACATCCGCGGCTAAATGCCCTTTGAATAAGGCTAAGCCTTGCCATGTCCATGTAACATTTTGTAAAGGTATGGGGGTGGTATGTAATTGCTGAGCCGAACCTGACCACAGTGTACCGCTAAAGCCTTGTCCTACCCGTGCAAACGCTTGTGGAAACACTTTTTGTAGAAAGTTGATCGGCATATAAGCGACGGACGTAAGTAGAAAACTGCTTACTCCGGCTAAGACAAGAGTTCTTATTTTCATCGTTGTAACGCTATTTGGGCATCAACACGTCCCGCCTCACGGGCTGGTGTAAGGGTCATACTGGTGGCATGGACTTGATACTGACTTTCCAGCTTGCCGACCAATTGAATGACGCTATCAAATGGCTTATTGCTTAGCTTTAATTCAACGGCATTCTTATCTTTATCTTCGGTCGCCGTATCTGAACCCGCTAACTGAAATTGCCGCAATTCATTTAATACCAAGCTTTGCAAACTTTGCCCATCATCCGGCACTTGTGGGTTAGCTTGCTGATTAAAGGCTTGGATTTTATTACGGTTTTGCTGCAACTTGCTTTGTACCTCTTTGGCAGCATTCACATCCCATTGCAAATCGCTGTAATAACGATACGCAGGCTTCAACACAAATAGCCAAAGCAAGGTTAAACCAATGGCTATACTGCCTAATAGCATTAAGCGCTTTTCTGACGGGTTTAGATTTTGCCACCACGCATTCATGAATTTGCCCCCAGATTAATAGTCGCTTCCACTTGTCCGGCATTATTCGAGGATTGGATACTCACGGGAATGGCTGGATTTTGCTCTAAATTAGCGCGTAAGGTTTCAATGGCTTGTTGTTCTTGCGTTTGTACTTTAATGGTTAATGTGCCAGCGCTGGAATTTATTTCCATAATCTTTACATTGGGTACGCCTTGCATAGCCGTTGCAAAATGCGCCATAGACGCGAGTGGACTATTCGCACCGCCGGTTGCGCCATTATTCACGCGCATTAAATCCGAATCGAGCCGACTCTTTAATTCACGCGCATCCGGTGCGGGCGAATCCGGAAAAAGTTCTTGATAAAGCTGTGTATTTTGCGTATCCAATTGCGCCAGTTCTTGCTTTAAGCGATACACATCTAAGCCGATAAACGCTAAACCTAACATGGCGGTTAGCAGCGCTAAACTGGCGACTAACTTCCAGCGCTGCCACTGTTGTTTTAATTGTGCTCGATTTTCAGCTTGCAACCCTTTCAGCAAATTCAAACCTAGGCTAGGTTGAAGACTGCTTAGGTTTAAAACTTCGGCTTGCGTTTCTGGCTCAATGAGAAAGCGGGTATCGTCTGCCAGCGTGTTCTCTTGCTCCATATACAAACGTAACCGTAAAGGTTCGCTACGCCCGTCAATTAAGCTGTGTAGCATTAACGCTAAACTGGTTTCAGTAGCTGCATAACCGCTTAATTCGCCAGTGCGTAACCATATCGCATCGCCTTGTTGCCATAACGTTACGCTATCGTTTGTCCAAGGTAAGGCAAATACATCGGGTAAAATCGCATAAGGGCGAATTTGCCGCGCCAAACACGCCGCCAACCATTCCCGTAAACGTGCCTGCTCGATAATAGCGACATTGACTTGGCTGCTTTGCGCTTGCATTTGCCATGCAATATGTTGTGTTTCCAACTCTTGAATCAGCCCGTCTTCCAAGGCATAAGGCAGCGCTTGTTTGAGTTGCTTTTGATTTTGCGCATTAATGCTGGTTTGAGTCAGCAATACTTCCCGACTCGGAATCAAAACCACGACTTGCTGCCCAGCGGCTAAGGGCAACACCTGTGACCATTCGCCATGCGCCCACTCAGCACTGGTATTGGTTTTAAATAAAGCCCAAGCAGGTTCGGCATCGTCAGGGTGTTGTAGGCGGATTACTAGCATAATTCTTCGTTTTTGTGGTTGCAGATGAATAAGCAGGTGCAAAATGATGCATTAAGACACGCCACGGTTTACCCGCTTCGCGCGTTAAAATGCTGGTAACGATGACCCGCGCCCGATCCACTTTTACCTCGCCATTCAATAAAAAATAATGGGAAGACACATCCAGTTGATTAAAAATCGTATCGGGTATCGTGGGATAATCGCTTCTTAATTTTGCTAAGTCTTTATACGGTAATTCTAGTTTATCCGTTGGAAAACCCATAGCGTTTAAGATTTCTGCGGGGGCACTATTAATATTAATCTTCGTTAAAGTTGGTAATGTGCAAACGGCGGGTAATAACTTATCTAAAGCTTGTGCCTGGCTGCTACCGTCCACTGTCTCTAGGCGCAATAAACGCAGTTCACTTGGGTCAACTAATGGTGAATTAGCGGCTAAATAAGGAATGGCTTGGCTGGCGTAATAATCACTTTCGGCACTCTCAGCGCTACGTGCAATGGTGTCTTTATCAATCCAATCCAGTACCACATCGCTAAAGCTTTCACTAATGCCCAGTGGCTTAACCAAGCTTTTTAATAACTGAATCGGCGGGGCTTGCGGTTGTTCTAATGCCAGCACATTATTGAGATTAAAGCGCCCTTGTAAGTCAATCAGCTCCCCGGTTAAGGTTACCGGCCAACCCGTGCCATCGGTTAATTGAAGGGTCAACTTATTATCGAAATCATTAGAATCAAAATAGCTTTTATTTTTGAAATAGGTATTCAGCTTAAAAAACGTATATTGTTCCATTGCATCCACATAGTGCCACGCCACTTCCATGGTTGCATAATCATCCACATGACGGCGTAATTGGCTTTGCCGATACAAAATGACCATCGCCAAACTGACGACCAACGCTGCCGTTACCAATGTCAGTAATAAGGCAATGCCGCGCTGGCGTGGCGCATTAGGGGTTCGAGCTGGTTTTGGCATTCGGCATAATCGGTTGCAAACGATCAGATAAACGTAAGGCTTTGTCTGCGTTCAATTTATGGTCGTAAATCGTGGTATAGGCTAATACCGCTTGTACATACTCGCGGGTTTCCGTAAAGGGAATGGTTTCAATCCATTGATCCGCATTTAACGGAATATCCGGCGCCCATTGTGGCGGTCGACCCGGTCCTGCATTATAGGCAGCCGTGGCTTGCACATAATTGCCATTAAAGCGTTTCAATAATTGGCTTAAATACGCTGAGCCTAATTGAATATTGGTTGCTGGCTGCAATAAATCTTCTTTGCTATTAACATTTACGCCTTGTTTTCGCGCCATTAATTTCGCGGTCGGCAGAATCAACTGCATTAAACCATAGGCATCCGCATTTGAGGCTGCTGTTGCATCAAAGGCACTTTCCCGCCGCATCACACCCAACACCCATGCGGTTTGTATACCTTGGTTACGTGCATGTGCATGGGCTTGTTCCACATTTAATAACGGAAACCGTAGATTAACATTATCCCACTCTTTAGCTTTCGCCGCCGTCATAATGCTTAAATGCGGAATATTCCAAGCTAAGGCTAATTCACTCGCAGCTAACAAACCGTTCTTATCCATCAGTTTCAGGGTGCGTAACCATTCCTTACGCGCCTGTGTGCCATTACCAAGCGCATACCATTCACGCACGCGCTGCAACGCCGCTATCTGCTGTAACCCTTGTACCCGTTGTTTGTTATCCGGCTTGGGTTGTGTATCCAAACTTTTATACGGCAAATTCACTCGATCCGCCGCTAAGAAACCATGAAAGCTCGGTTCAGCCGCTAACTGGGTATACAAGGCTTTGGCCTCTGTTACTTTGCCCAATTGCTCTAAGGCACGCGCCTTCCAATACTGCCAAGTGGTTTGTTCATGCGGATGTTGTACGGTAATTTGCTCAACGGCGGGCGCGATTACTGCCCAATTGTTAGTACTCGCTGCCATACGCACCAGCCATTGATTTGCCGTATCTGAACGTAGACGCGGTTCAAGCGCGCTCAAACGCCCAATCGCGCTGGGGTCACGGCGCATCGCTAATTGCGCACCAATCGCACTTTCCACGGCGGCAATCTGCGCAGGCGTAAATTTAAACTTGGCTTTGGTTTGCTGCCACACGCTATCACTGGTTTTATATTGCTTATCCGCTAAGCGCACCAAGCCATAGACGATAATCTCGCGCAACATATCGCTATCGGCTTGCCCCCACAGCCCCGGAATAACCGTAGCCGGATTTGCGCGCACATTCAGCCAAGTCTGCACCCAAGCTTGATCATTAGCGGGCAAAAAGCTAGCTAACATATTGACCGTGCTAACTTGCCCGTCTTGCATGGCAGCCCGGATATGCAGCCAATCATCTTCTAAACTAATTAACTTCTGCTCATGCATTACCGTCAGAATCGCTTTACAACTCAGCGGCAACGCTTTATCCACCTTTGCCCATAACGATTTGCCTAACGCTAACGCAGCAGTTGGGTTATTGGTGGCTAATAAGGCTTGGCTACGCTGGCATTGCAACGCAGTATCATCGGGATTATTGGGAATAAAGGCTAATAAATCCGCCCATTGCTCTTTATCCACAAAACGCTTGGTCAGCTTCGTGTGCAACTCATCCGCCATTAGCGTATTGGGATAACGCTTGGCAAAACTTAGCAACTGGCTATCAGCCAAGCTATCAAAGTTTTTGTTTAAAAACGTATATTCCAACCACGGATATAAGCTGTATTGCCGCATATCCTCTGGCAAGGCATTAAACGCCGCCACATCCCCCGCCTGCAATGCACTATACGCTTGCTGAAATAACAAACGCTGGGCTGCAACATCCTGCGCCTGTGCCAAACCCGCGCACAGACTGCCTATCCCTAGCAAAATAACTGTTTTAATCATGGCTAACTTCATAGCGCAAGCATATCACAGCGCAGCAACGCCACAGGATTAACCGTATTTAATTTTTATCCGTCCTACGGTATAAGAGTGCTGAAACATAAAGGGCAATATTTGCGTTATGCAACTGACTCGACTAACCTGACCATTAGACAATACAAACTAGGAACGACTATGCAAGTACTGCACCTAGATACACTACCCGAATTTGCACGCCAAGAACTTATGGATTTTTATCAGTTCTTATTACAAAAGTACGCAACGCCATCCCCAACGACACAACCCAAAAAGATTAATCTTGCGCCTCGCTTGGTAAAGCCCTTTACACCGTTGAATCGTGAAAACTTATATGAGCGCTAGTTATTTCGTTGATTCCAATATTTGGCTCTATGCTTTCATGGATGCAACCACGCCTAAACATGCAATGGCTGACGCATTACTAACCCAATCTGGCATTGTGTTAAGCACGCAAGTGGTCAACGAAGTTTGTAGTAATTTGATTCGTAAGGCGGGTTATACGGAAACGGAAATCCAGCAAACCCTGCAAAACTTACAGACAAACTACCCTATTTTAGATGTGTCGTTTGCCAGTATTCAGCAAGCGTCAATACTGCGTGACAAGTATCGTTTATCCTACTGGGACAGCTTAATTCTGGCCACCGCAATGGCAGCAAATTGTAGCGTCGTCTATTCTGAAGATATGCAGCATGGTCTAAAAATTGGCAACTTAAGCATCATTAATCCGTTTACGCCTAGCGTTGCATGACTCTTCAAAATCCTACAACCTTGTGAAGGGTAGGTTTCGTGCCTCAACTCACCCTACATTCATTTTTAAGCTTAATGCGCCTCATCCCAGTTATCACCGACACCAATCTCAACCTCTAATGGCACATTTAAATGCGCGGCATTGACCATTAATTGCTGAATCATAGGTTTGACTAAAGCTAATTCATGTTCAGGGACTTCAAAGACTAATTCGTCGTGAACTTGCATAATCATACGAGTATTGAAAGCGTGCGCTTGCAATTCATTCGAGACGGCAATCATGGCTTTTTTAATAATATCGGCGGCGGTGCCTTGCATCGGGGCATTAATCGCGCTGCGTTCGGCGTATTGGCGAGTGGCGGCATTTTTAGCATTAATATCCGGTAAAAATAAACGCCGCCCGAAGATAGTTTCGACATAGCCTTGGGTTTTGGCTTGTTCGCGGGTGCGTTCCATATACTGTTTTACGCCGGGGTAACGCGCAAAATATAAATCGACATAGGCTTGCGCATCTTTGCGATCTACGCCTAATTGCTTGGCTAAGCCAAACGCCGACATGCCGTAAATTAAACCAAAGTTAATTGCTTTGGCGGCGCGGCGTTGTTCAGTAGTGACTTCGGCTAACGGCGTATTAAAGACATCGGCAGCGGTGGCGCGGTGAATATCTTTGCCCGTGGCAAACGCATCTAATAGCCCCTTATCGCCGGATAAATGCGCCATAATCCGCAGTTCGATTTGTGAATAATCCGCCGCCAGAATTTTATGCCCCGCTTCCGCAATAAATGCTTGGCGAATCCGCCGCCCCGCTTCGGTACGCACGGGAATATTTTGTAAGTTCGGGTCGGTGGAAGATAAACGCCCCGTCGCAGTGACCGCCTGATGATAAGACGTATGCACGCGTCCGGTTTGCGGGTTAATTTGCTGTGGCAGTTTATCGGTATACGTAGATTTGAGTTTGCTTAAGCTGCGGTAATTCAAAATCAAGCGCGGCAATTCATGCCCCATTTCCGCTAATTCTTCCAACACATCTTCGGCGGTAGACGGTTGTTTGGTCGGGGTTTTGCGCAATACCGGATAGTGCAGTTTGTCGTATAAAATTTCCTGCAATTGCTTAGGCGAAGCTAAATTAAATTCCTGCCCTGCTACGGTAAACGCTTGTTGCATCGCCGCTTGCATGGCTTTGTCTAATTCAAGGCTTTGCTTGGCTAACATCACCGCATCCACTTTTACGCCAGTGCGTTCTATGGCCGATAACACACTGACCAATGGCATTTCTACGCGTTGATACAACTCGTATAAACGCGGCTGCGCTTGCAATTGCGGCAAGAAATAAGCATTTAAACGCTGCACCATATCCGCATCTTCCGCCGCATACGGCGCGGCTTGTTCAATGGCGATTTGATTAAACGTCAGTTGCTTTTTACCTTTGCCCGCAATGTCTTCAAAGCGCGTGGTGTTATGGTGTAAATACTGCTTGCTTAAAGTATCTAAATCGTGGCGCGTAGCGGTGGAATCCAACACGTAGGATTGCAACATGGTATCGTCAGCAATGCCTTGCAGTAAAATCCCATGATTTAACAACACGCTACGGTCGTATTTCAGATTTTGCCCTAATTTACGCAGCTTCGGATTTTCCAATAAAGGTTTAAATTTGCCTAACACCCATTCCCGATTTAACTGCGGCGGCGCGCCTAAATAATCATGCGCTAAAGGCACATACACCGCTTCACCCGCTTGCAAGGCAAACGACAGCCCGACAATTCGCGCTTCCATATAATTCAAACTGGTGGTTTCAGTATCAAACGCAAATTCCGCAGTAGCTTGTAAACGGCTTAACCACATGTCTAATTCGGTTTCCGTCAATACGGTGTGATACGTCACTTGCGCAGGGGTGGCAGCGGCTTCTGGCTTAGATGGGCTAATAAATGGGCTGATCAGTTTTAACGCGGGGGCGGGTTCAGCAAGCACTGGCGCAAGCGGCAAGTCTGGCGCATTTTTTAAAGCGGCTAAACGCGTGCGAAATTCATAACGCGTGTATAACTCGCGCAGTGCAACATTATCCGGCGGGTTAAATTGCAATTGTTCTGGGGTAATGTCTAAGGGCACATCACATTTAATCGTCACCAATTGATAAGACAGTGGTAAATGCGGAGCGGCTTCGCGTAAGTTCTCGCCGACTTTGCCTTTGAAACTCGCAGCTTGTGCTAACACCGCTTGCAATGAACCGTATTCCTGCAACCACTTAGCAGCGGTTTTGGGCCCGACTTTCGCTACCCCCGGCACATTATCAACGCTATCGCCCATTAAGGCTAAATAATCGCGGATTTGCGTGGGCTGTACCCCAAACTTATCGAATACCCCCGCCTCGTCTAGATAACCATTGCTCATAGTATTAATCAAATGCACGCGCGCATTCACCAACTGCGCCATATCCTTATCGCCCGTGGAAATAATCACCTTACCCGCGTATTGCTGCGCTAATGTACCGATGACATCATCCGCCTCCACGCCTTCCACGATTAATAAGGGATAACCCTGCGCTCGAATAATCGACACTAACGGCACAAACTGGCTACGTAATTCCGCTGGCATCGGTGGGCGATTGGCTTTATACGCCGGATATAAATCATCCCGAAAGGTTTTGCCCTCCGCATCAAACACCACTACCATGTGTTCAGGCGCGTAATCCTTACGCAGCTTATCCAACATATTCAACACACCATGCATCGCCCCCGTCGGCTCGCCGTGGGCATTAGTCAAGGGTGGCAACGCATGAAACGCACGGAATAAATAAGAAGAACCATCGACTAATACCAGTGGCTTATCAGAAACAGTGGGCATGGGTGAGTTATATCATTAGCTAGACAAGCCCTAAGTATACCGTATCTCAGCGGCAAGACAGGCAATACCGCTAGGAATTTAAAGCCTAAAACCGGATAGAGATTACGGTATAATATTGTGGAAATTTAAGACAAAATTGATCCATAAAACCAAAGCCTTCATTTTATGCATATTCGCAAAACTACAGGTCTTTCCCCCCATTACTCAACGATTAATCGTGAAGAACGCAATTATGCGGCACTTTTGTTCGCAGCTTTATGTTTACCAGAGAATGCACAGCGTTTTTTAACAGCTTGTGGTTATCATCAAAAAATTAATGACGAGTTTGGTGTTTATTTTGAATATGCTTATCTACGTGATTTGTGGCACACCCTAGCAGATGAAGACATCAAGAAAAGCATTATTAGAAACCATCTAGAAATCAAAAATATTAATGCTATTTTAAATTTACCCCTTAAGGAAATTAATCAACTATTTGGGGTTAGTGGGCAAGCCTCGGCAAAATGCTTGCAATATCCGGGCAAGTGGTCAATTAGCAAATACCATCATCATTTCCTAGATAACGATGACTTTTTGGCAATTTGTAAATTCAAATGGGCTTTTAATATCAAACCCGATATTGTCATTCACTTAGATAAGAATCATGCGATTTGCCTTGAAGCAAAATATGAATCCAGTGAAGGTTATTATCCAGCCTCAATGCAAGATAAGAAAATCTTTACGGCAAGAGGCTTAGTTAAGCATTCTACTGGGCAAATAGAATTGCAAGATTACATGATGCAAGTGTTATTAGGTATTCAAACCGATTTTCTATTTTTAGTACCCAACCCAAAAAACCATTGTAACTATAAAGTCATTACATGGGCAGAAGCGTTTAATTGTCTTGATACTCAGCACATGCCCGCTTTTGCAAAAACCATGATTGAAATGATTTCAAAAATCGGGCTATAAAGTTTTAAAGCATGCAAGCGTCTTAGCTTTTTCAATGTAGATACTTGCTAACATTTAGGGAATTGGTCTAAGTTCATCTACTGCACTTAGAGAGTATCGTCATGCCAAGCCACCGTCTGCCTTACTACCTCTGCTTGAGTTTGTGGCTAAGCCAAATGGCTTATGCTGAGCCTAATCACGCTTCTTTGGTCTTTGCCTATCAAACCGATGCAGCCCCTGTGAGTGGTTATAATGGGCGCACGATACAAGGTTTTTGCAGCGATTTATTTCAAGCCTTAGAGCAACAAGGCTATTCTTTTAGCCAAGTGCAAACCGTAGATGTTGCCGAGCGTTTTGAAAAATTTGCAGTGCGTTTAAAAGGCAAAGCGGGCGTGCAATGTGGTCCCGATTCTAAAACCCGTGAGCGCACAGCTAATTTAAAAGATAAACACGGTGCGTATACTGGCGCATTTTCGGATGTGTTTGCCGTTACCTCAACTAAATTATTGGTTCGCAATAGCAAGCTGACAGAATTAGCGCAAAACTCTGAAAAATTAAGAATTGGTTTAATTAAACCGCAAGCCGTTACCAGTAGTTTAATTCAACAAGTCTACCCTAACGCCACTATTGTAGCCTTAGCAGACCGTGCCGAAGCGGTTAAACGCCTAACCTTAGCAAGCAATCATGCCAATGCGATTGATGCGTACAGTAGCGACGAAATTTTGCTATACAGTATTTTAACCGATGATTTACACGACCCAAAGCAAGGTAAATACAGCATTGAACCTAAGCTTTATGGTTATTCCCGCGAAGAATATGTGATTACCGTCTATAATGCGCCAGACGTTATTTACGCTATTAATACTTGGTTAAAATCTGATGCAGGGCAAATAGCGATTGCTAAATTACAACCGCCGAGTGACAAAGCAGAAACTGCTAATAAACCGACTCATTTTTCTTATAGAATTTTACTTGATTTTTTATTAATTTCTATTGCTTATCTAATTTGGCATTATATTAGAGCTAAACCGCATAAATCTACTTATCAAACTCCGCATTTGCATACTACGGAGCGCAGCTATTTATCCCAAACCTTGCACGATGATATTTTACAATTATTGGTCGTGAGCAAACGTCGTATTGAATTAGGTTTAAAACAATTAAATAATAACAATCCTAAGTATCCCGTAACTTTTAAAACAGCTATGCAATTAATTGATGATACGATTGATGAAATTCGGCGTATTTCGCATGAAATTCGCTTAGGCAAACCGGATAAAATCGCGCAAATTATTCGTGAATTTAGAGAAAGCACAAATATTCCCGTTAATAGTCAATTTAGCATTTCGTGGGCGGCGTTGCCTGATAATACTGTAGAAGCTATTAAGCCAATTTTATTAGAGGCCTTACGCAATATTGAACGCCATGCCCAAGCCAGTTTAGTCACCTTGAGTTTGCATTTAATTGCGGAAGATACTTATGAATTTTGTATTGAAGATAATGGTAAAGGTTTTACGCCAACGCCCGATCAATTAACAGGTATTGGTTTACAGAATATGCAAGCACGGGCAAAGCGTATGTCTGCGTCCTTTAACATAGTATCGACCCCGAATATTGGTACAAAAATTTGCCTGCAATTTAAAATTAAAGCGGCTTAACTACGTATGCGTAATTTCACGTATGGCTACTACGCTCACAGCTATTTAAAATTAAACTGATGATTCAACTTGATATTTATGCGGTAGCGATCACGCTAAGCTGTAAACTTAGCTAAGCTACTAGCATGCTTGTGAAATGAAACTAAATTTATGACAACCACCAATATCCGCTTATTGTTAGTCGATGACCACCGTTTAGTGCGGGATGGTTTAGCCGCTATTTTGGAAGATGAAACTGATATTACCTTGGTTGGTATGGCAAGTAATGGGCAAGAAGCACTAGAAGCCGCGCAAGCCGTGCAACCGGATATTATTTTGATGGATATTGATATGCCCATTCTGAATGGTATAGCAGCCACACAGTTATTAACGCAACAACATCCGCAAATTAAAGTGCTGATGTTAACCATGCATAATGAAGACGATTACATTATGCAGGTTATGCAAAGTGGGGCGGTGGGTTATGTGCAAAAAAATATTGAGGCGGAATTATTAATTAAAACCTTACGCAGCGTCAGCCAAGGTATTTTGGCGTTCCCGCCGCTGAAATTCGCATCCCCTAGCCTTGCGCCTGAAGTACCTAAAGCTACCGTAGCTAGCAAGGCTATCTTAACCAAGCGCGAACAAAGTATTGCCGTACTAAAAGCGCAAGGGCATACCGCTAAAGAGATTGCACGAATTTTATCAAATAATGAAGGCGAACCGATTTCGCATCGCACGGTAGAAGTGCATTTGGCGCATGTTTACGAGAAGCTTCAATCCAAATCGGTGTTAGATTTAATTAGTGTATTGCAAGCCGATGGCATTACGCTGCCCAACAGCAGTAAATAAGATTTTACGCCTGAGTCTTGCAGCGGTTTTCGCTATACTGTGCAGATGGATATATCACCGATTTTAAACCCCTTAAATAGCCAGCAACGCCTTGCGGTGTCCGCGCCCCTGCAACCTGTCTTAGTGTTAGCGGGTGCAGGCAGCGGTAAAACCCGCGTGTTGGTACATCGCATTGCGTGGTTAATTGATGTAGAAGGCGCATCACCGTTTAGTATTTTAGCGGTCACCTTTACCAATAAAGCCGCCAATGAAATGCGCGGGCGTATCCAATCCTTATTAGCTGCGCCGGTGGGTGGCATGTGGGTTGGTACCTTTCATGGCTTAGCGCATCGTTTACTACGCTTGCATTGGCAAGTGGCTAAATTACCGCAAACCTTTCAGATTCTGGATTCTGAAGATCAATTACGCATGATTAAGCGTATTTTGAAAGGTTTGAATCTGGATGAAACCCATTTTCCGCCGCGCCAAGTCGCCAGTTTTATTAATTCGCGCAAAGACGAAGGTTCACGCCCCCAACACTTGGAAGATCGTGGCGATTACAGCACGCGGCAATATATCAGTATTTATAGCGCTTACGAAGACGCTTGCCAACGCAATGGCGTGGTGGATTTTGCGGAATTATTGCTGCGTTCCTTAGAAATACTGAGGGATAACGCCGATTTACAGCAGCATTATCGTGCGCGCTTTAAGCATATTTTGGTCGACGAATTTCAAGATACGAATAGCTTGCAATATGCATGGCTGCGTTTAATTGCAGGTGACAACAATCCGATTTTTGCAGTGGGCGATGATGACCAATCCATTTACGGTTGGCGTGGGGCAAAAATCGAAAATATCCGCAATTTCACCAAGCATTTCCCAAAATGCGAAATTGTACGTTTAGAACAAAACTACCGTTCGACTGCCACGATTTTGAATGCAGCCAATGCCTTAATTGCTCATAATCGCGGGCGCTTGGGCAAAAATTTATGGACAGCAGATAAAGCAGGCGAACCTTTACAGCTTTATTCAGCATTTAATGAATTGGATGAAGCGCGTTTCGTAGCGGCTCGTATTCAAAAATGGTTAGAGCAAGGTGGCAAGCGGCGTGATATTGCTATTTTGTATCGTTCTAATGCGCAATCGCGGGTTTTTGAAACCACCTTTAATGAGTTTCGGATTCCGTATCGAGTGTATGGCGGCTTACGCTTCTTCGAGCGGGCAGAAATTAAAGACGCGCTGGCCTATTTACGCTTAAGCTTAAATCGAGCGGATGATGCTTCATTTGAACGGGTAGTGAATCACCCTACACGCGGTATTGGCGACCGCACCATAGATATTCTGCGCACGCACGCCCGTAGCACTAATACCTCGCTTTGGGAAATGGCAACCCGTGTACACGAATTAGGCGAACTGACCGCGCGTGCGGCAACTGCGGTATTGAATTTCGTGCAATTGATTAATCAAATGGCAAGGGATACCGCCGTGTTACCGCTAGGCGAACGTGTACAAACCATAATTGAAATGTCTGGTTTAAAACCGCATTTTTTAGCCAAGGAAAAAGGCGAACAAGGGCAAGCCCGTGTGGATAACTTAGACGAGTTAGTCACGGCTGCACAAAGCTATAGTTATGTGCCAACTGATGATATGCCACGTATGGATTTATTATCGGCTTTCCTGTCACACGCAGCCTTAGAAGCAGGTGAAGGGCAGGCTGAAGTGGGCGATGATTGCGTGCAAATGATGACCTTGCACTCCGCTAAAGGCTTAGAGTTCCCCTTAGTGTTTCTATGCGGTATGGAAGAAGGTTTATTTCCACATCAAATGTCAGCGGATGACCCGAATCGCTTAGAAGAAGAACGTCGCTTATGTTATGTCGGTATTACCCGTGCCGAAAAAAGCTTGGTATTTTCCTATGCTGAACAACGCCAATTACACGGGCAAACCAAATTTAATCCCCCTTCACGTTTTTTGCGCGAATTGCCGAATGACTTAATCCAAGAAATCCGCCCTAAACTCAAGACTAATATTAATTCAGCCTACCGCACGCAAACGGCAAATAACGTACCGAAAATTTCCAACCGTTATGCAGAAAGCGAAACCGGCTATGCTATTGGGCAACGTGTGCGCCATGTTAAATTCGGCGACGGCGTTATTACGGGCTCAGAGGGAGCGGGCGCTCATGCACGCGTGCAAGTTAATTTTAAAAGTGCAGGCTCTAAATGGTTAGTTTTAGGCTATGCTAATTTGGAGAAACTAACCTAGAAAAGGACAACACATGCGTATTATTCATTTAGTAGCAGCCGGATTAGCCGCTTTAGTTTTGACCGCTTGTTCCACAGCACCACGCACCGAAACGGATATTGTAGTGGTGAAACCCGTACCGCCCACCCGTATTGTGGTGGTTAAACCTGCACCGCGCCCAGCACCACCCCCACGCGTAGTGGTGGTTAAACCTAAAAAGCCTGTGCGTTATGTTAAAAAAACCGTTATTACCACACGCCGCTATTAAGATTTTATACAAATAAAATGCTGATACCGCGCTAAAGAACGCCAAGGTTCAAGCCGTGAATAGTGACGTTCCAGCGGTATCACTTGTTCTAAAGGTGCAGATTTACGCACATCCCGATACATATAATCATAAAAACAACGCACACCCGACCAAGTTTCTAGACTTAAACCTAAATCGGGTAACCATTGCTTAACTGTTTCAGGCTCAAGCGGGCTAATCGGAGCTAAACCACGTTTACCGTCACTGGCAAATTGCCCACGGCTTACCGTTTGTAAATCGCCCGCAATCAAACGCCGCATCACGGTTGAATGCTGATTAAAAAACATGAGGGATAAAACACCGCCCGGTTTTAAACAAGCCACTAACTGGCTTAAGACGGCTTGTGGCTGTGCTAACCATTCCAACACAGCATGGCAAACAATCACATCGAATAAACGCGTATTAGCCGCACAAAATGCTTGAATACTGGCTTGCTGAGTTTGAATAGCGGCTTGTAGATCAGCTTGCTCAATGCTCGTAATGGCTTTCGCTAACATTTCCGCTGACGGCTCTAGTAGCTGCACCTGATGCGCTTGCTGCGCTAGCCAAATCGACATTTGCCCTAAACCCGCGCCCGCATCTAACACCGACAAGGGCGCTGTGTTTAAGACCCAAGGCGCAAGATCGTCTTGTAAAATTGCCAAACGAATTGCACCTCGCGGATCATCATAAATCTGCCGTTGAAAACGTTTGGCTAAACCATCAAATACCCGATCTTGCTTGCTAGACATATCACTGCACTAAAAAATTATTCGACTAATTTTCTAATACCTAGCGCTTGATGACCAGCCCGTTTACTAGCATTGTTACCCGTATTTTCAGTAATGGGCTTACTAATATTACCCATAACTGTATTGGGTTCATCCCCCATAATAATCATGTCCTTTACCGAACGGGTTAGAATGGTGTTATTGGCAATTAAATTACGCTGTGCCATATCGCTATTATTCGCACTACTCCCAAACGGATAACCCTTATCCGCCGAACAATATAAACGGAAGCCCATGCGTGAACCTACCCAAATCGCTGGGTTAAAGCCTAAATATTTATCATAGTAAAAGGTATTATTTTGAATTTGATTATATTGCGGGGCTTGATGACGTACCGTACCGCCTTCACCACAGTTGCGGTATAAAAAAATGCCACCATTACTTAGAGAGGAAAAGTAATTACCTTGAATTAGATTATGCGCTGAACCATCCACCGCCACTAATTCACGTTTATCCGTGTCTGTATCAATCGTACTGTTCAATAACTGGTTATTAGCGGATTCTGCATCGAAATAGATCCCCACAGACTTACTCACACCTGTAATTTTTGACCTATCAACGGTTACCTGTGTTACACCGGGAGAAAGATACAGCGGAATCGTACCCTGACCGATAAATTTATCATTAATAAAACTGATATTACGGGGCGCAGCAGCTTGCGTCCGTTCGGTATGCCCTAAACTACGTGAAGATTGCTTAACTGCTTCCGCTTCACCATTACGCCCCATTCCCATAATGCGGGTACTGCCCACAACATTACAGTTACGAATCATAATATTACTTGGCACAGACCATGTGTTTTGTGTAGTAACCAATGAGCGAATTAACAAAGCTTGTGGATCATTGCCCGGTGGTTGAATGCTGCCCCCTTGACAATCCAGGGTAAGCCCAGAAGCTTCTGCCCCTTGTATGGTCAACGCCCGCTTTAAAGTAACACCCTGCAAATTTAAACTGCATTTTAAAACCAGTGCTTTGCCTTCATTAGTAATATTAAAAATCTGTTTCAATTCTTCATCCGAACACGATTGAGCCTCAGCCCAACCTATTGGAAGCCAAAATATACCTAATAGCCCAATGACTAGCTTTATAAAAATTGTATTTTTTTTATACATATCAAAAACTTCTAGATGAATCATTACAAAATTAGACAGTACCTAAACTTCCATGACTTGAAAAGAGCCTATCTAATTTGTTATGCTTCTTCTTATTCGTTTTTTGTTCGCTTTTAATTTATAAGTTAAATTATTTTGTCTATTATAAAATGCAGTATTATTATTTCGCTTAAACTTGCATTGTATATTTGACATGACGCTTAAAGAAATTGGCAAACTCATTCAATTAACCCGTAAACAACAACAACTTACCCAAACTCAATTAAGCGCCCGCTTGGGTATAAGCCGCGCCACCTTATCGGCGATTGAAAACGGTACGATTAATGAAATCGGTATTCGCAAAATCTTAGCGTTATGCAATGCCTTGGGGTTGGAATTAAGCTTAACGCCTCGTATCCCACGTCGTCCCACGCTACAGCATTTAGTCCAAGAAGCGCAGCAGCAAAAAGCAGGCAAATCCTAATGACACGTTTTAAACCACAACATCAATTGGATATTTATGTGAATGGGGTACTGACGGGCACATTAAGCCGCAGTCAGTTGCAGGCGAATCAATATCTGTTTCAATATGTAGCGGATGCGGATTATGAGCAAGCGGTGTCTCTGACCATGCCGGTCATGTTGGATCAATATGCGTATTCTCAAAACGTGCATCCCATCTTTCAGATGAATTTACCAGAAGGTGAATTGCGCGAATTATTACGCAATCGTTTTCAGAAAACTGTGCAACATTTTGATGATTTAGCCTTGCTTGGCATTATTGGGCACTCACAAATTGGGCGAGTGCGAATTGTGCCAGCGGGTCAAGCCTTAGCCAGTGTACCGCTACAAGATTTACAAAGCCTACGCAGCTATGCGGGTACAGAAAATCTATTTGCCGATTTATTACAACGCTATGCGAATTATTCGGGTATTTCCGGCGTACAACCCAAAGTATTAGTACGCGATGCGGCCTTACAAACCGAGCATGTCAGCTATCGAGACGCTACGCATATTGTCAAAGCGTGGCATCCTGAACGCTTCCCCCAATTAGCAGCTAACGAATATTTTTGTATGCAAGCTGCCCGTAAAGCGGGTTTAGAAACGCCAGATGTGGAATTAGCGGCAGATGGGCGGTTATTAATCGTCAAACGCTTTGATTTAGATGCGCAAGGTCACTACATTGGGTTTGAAGATTTTTGCGTGCTCAATGGCTTAGGTACAGATGATAAATACGTGGGCAGTTATCAAGATATTGCACACCGCATCCAGCAATTTGTGTCCCCGCATCGTATTCAAGAAGCATTAGAGCAATTTTTTATTTCGCTAAGTTTAAGCTGCGCTGTGCGTAATGGTGACGCCCATTTAAAAAATTTTGGTGTTACCTATACCGATCCCGAAGGCGAAGTTTGCTACGCGCCGACTTACGATATTGTGTCCACCACGCCGTATATTCCGCACGATAGCTTGGCATTGTTATTTGGTGGTAGTAAAGCTTTTCCAGCCCGTAAAGCCTTAATCAGTTTTGCGCGGCAATGCTGCCAACTGACAGAAAAACGCGCAGTACGTTTATTAGATTGGGTAATTCACGGCTTAGACGCGACTTTAAGTGAATTACAAACTTATCAAGCGGAGCACCCAGATTTCGAGCAAGTCGGTCAGCAGATGCAGGCGATTTGGCGACAGGGTATAGAAGAATTACGCATAGGCTAACAGAACACCTTAAGGGAATTACGGACAGAGCCTGTGCCGCATGGATGCGGCGCTGGAGCTTACAAGGATGTATTTACAGCGACTCTGGTAGTAATTCACATAAGGTGTGAAGCTTCAACGTATCTTATTGGCAATTCGCCAATTTATAACCTACGCCGTGTACAGTCTCGATGACATTTTCACAACCCACTTCCGCTAACTTTTGCCGAATATGCCGAATATGACTATCAATCGTGCGGTCGCTGACGTACACCGTGCCATCATAAGCTTTATCCATAATGCTATCCCGGCTAAATACCCGGGTTGGATGCTTCAAAAACATAGCTAACATAGCAAATTCCGTCGCGGTGAGATTCAACGCTTGTCCGTTCCAGCTAACCGTATGTTGCTCTGGATTTAACACTAATTTGCCGTAACTTAAGGAAGGCGTACTAGGTGCAGCTACTGGGGTTGGGGCTTGTGTGCGCTTCAAAATAACATTAATGCGTGCCACCAATTCACGCGGGCTAAATGGTTTAGTAACGTAATCATCGCCGCCAATTTCTAAACCCAGAATCCGGTCGATTTCATCATCACGCGAGGATAAAAATAAGATCGGCACATCTGAGAATTTGCGCACTTCGCGACACACTTCCAAACCGTCTAATTCCGGCATATTGATGTCTAACACAATTAAATCACTGGCTTGACGCTTAAAGCTGTCTAAGGCTTGGCGACCGTCTTCCGCTACACTGACTTGCATGCCTGCTTTTTCTAAAGCAAAGCTAATAACATCCCGAATGTGAGCATCATCATCGGCAATCAGAATGTGTTTCGACATAAGTAGTACCGTCTTTATCGTTAAGCTATTTCAAGTAAGTAGCCTATAGTGTACCGCTAAGCTATGCAGTTTTACGCGATAAAATGTGCAAAATTTGCCTGAACCACTTAACCTGTGTTTACTACCAGCGCCGTAGTTAACACTAGCTTTTACAGTATACATGTCTAAGTTAAGCCTTATTCGAAAGCGATTAGGGGTTAACATGCGTGGTTTTATAGGATTACTGCTAAGTCTAAGTTTGCTAAGTGCGTGTGAACGTCATGCCACACCGCCGCCTATTCCCGCTCAGCCTGCGCCATCGACCAGTAACTTGACCCCAGCGCAAACAGCACAGTTATTAAATCAGCAAACCCAGCAATTATTAATGCTACAAGCCATGCAGCAACAACAAGCGATCTTTCAGCAAAACATGCAAGCTTACCGCGATGCAAATCAGCGTATGCAAGACATCACGCATCAACAAAACTTAATGCGTGCCTGTCAGGTTGCGGGTAATTGCGAAGTACGACTAGTGCCGAAATAGCCTTATTTAAGCGGCGTGTTTGGCAACATAAAGCTGGCACTGACATCACTCGCAGGGCAACCGGCTAATTTGGCGAGATTCATATAACGCGCATTAGAACGCTTGACGTAAATATAAGCTAAATCCACACCTTTACCATTGAGGCGCAGTTCCCAATAAGTTTGATCCAAATGCGAACTCGCCGGATCAATGCGGGCTAATTCCGTGCTACGCACTTCTTCAGGTTTTGCTTTGGCAAAGTGCTTATCACCACAAGGTTCGCAAAAATGCACAATGGTTTGCCCCACGGATACATAAGTAGCCGCTTTCACCGCTTCGGCTTTACTGGTGTAAGCACATTGGTCGGCCCATACGAAACTGGGCAATAGGCTTAAACTCAACAACGTAACGCTAACACGACGCATGACACATTCTCCCTCAAGAACTACAAGATAACATCGAACAACCGGCTTTATGTCGCGCCCATTCGGGACGCTTGGCTACCCATGCAGCATAACGCGGCTGTTCTTGATAGGGATTACGTGAAGCGTCTAACAGTTCCATAATCATGCGATAATCGCCTTGATTAGCCTGATCAATCGCTTGTTGCGCTAGATAATTGCGCAATACAAACCAAGGATTGGTCGCATTCATAAGCGCTTGCCGCTGTGCTAAGTTCGGCTTGTCAGCGTTTACGCGAGCCACATAATCTTGCAACCAGTTGTGCCACGCGGCTTGTTGACTCTCATACAGCGCGTCATCGTAAAACGCATCATGCAACACGCTTAATTCGGGGTTAGTTAAATCCAGCTTTGCTAAGTTTCTAAAAAACAAGGTCATATCGACTTGCGACTCATACAGCAAATCAAAGCAGGTATTAATCCACTCGGCATCATGCTCTTGTAATGCGTGTATGCCAAATTTAGCCGCTAACATTTGCCCAAAGCTCGCGCTATAAGTATCCGCATAGACTTGTAGCCCTGCCTCTAAACCAGCTTTATCGGGTATGACACTCAACAAACTTTCGGCTAAGCGCGTTAAATTCCATTGTGCAATAGTCGGCTGCTGACCGTAAGCGTAACGCCGCCCACCTTCATCGGTAGTATTGGGTGTCCACATAGGGTCATAATTTTCCAGCCAGCCATAAGGACCATAATCAATGGTTAAACCTAAGATCGACATATTGTCGGTATTCATTACGCCATGCACGAACCCCACCCGCATCCAATGCGCAACCATCACCGCCGTCCGCCGACAAACTTCATGAAACCACGCTAAATGCAACGCTGTACCTGTACCACTTAATTCAGGGTAATCGCGGGCAATGGTAAAATCTAGCAATTGATTTAATAAGGCGCTGTCACCGCGTTGTGCGGGTAATTGAAAGTTGCCAAAACGAATAAAAGAAGGCGCAACCCGACAAACAATCGCGCCTTGTTCACGTTCTGGGTTCCCGTCGTAAAACATATCACGCATGACTAAATCGCCAGTTTTTACCAAACTTAAGGCTCGAGTAGTGGGAATCCCCAAATGAAACATGGCTTCACTGCATAAAAATTCACGTATAGAGGAACGTAACACGGCGCGCCCATCCGCCCGGCGTGAATAGGGGGTCATACCCGCGCCTTTCAGTTGTAATTCCCAGCGCTGTCCTTGCGCATTGACGACTTCGCCTAAACTAATCGCCCGCCCATCGCCTAATTGACCTGCCCAATTGCCGAATTGATGCCCACCGTAATTCAATGCCCACGGCTGCATACCGGCTATTAAGCGATTACCGCCAAATACTGCTGCGAATTCTGGGCTGTGCATATCGGCTGCACTCAATCCTAATAACGCCGCCACTTCTGAGGAATAAGCGATTAATTCCGGTTTTGCCACAGGTGTGGGTTGTACGTCTGACCATAATGCGCCATATACTTGGCGAGAACGATTGCTGGTATCCGGGTCAGCGGTTAATTCGCGACGTAAGCGATTGTCAAATGATAGATTTAGCATAGCGACCTCTGGCAATAGCAATCTGCCAAGCTAAACCGAAATAAGCAGTCTTGTCGAAAAAGACCAAAATACATCCGAGATTAAATTAAACCCGGCTTATTTTTATATAAAAGCACGGTTTTAAATAAGTTAAGCGCTAGTATTAATATAATACCAGCGCCTAGACTAATTAACTGATCTCAAATAACTGCAAAGATTATTGGCAATCGGCTGAAGCAATTACCATATCAACGCTTAATACATCACGGTTTTTAGTTGTAAAAGCCACGACATCTTTAACCATTTTACCAGCAGCTAAACTACTGACTAAATCTTTGCTGGCTATTAAATCTGCTTTAAAGCTACGACCTTGCGCATCTTGCGCGATATAGCATAATTTACTTAAGTCAATCGCTTTATCAGTTGGATTACTGACTTGCACAAAAAAGCTTTTAGAAAAAGCCATTTGACTATTAGTACTAATACTGGTTTGTGTATGTGGCTCGGCGGTAATTATTAATTTTTGCGCATTGGCTACATCGGTACTGTCTGCTGCAAAACTACTGGTACTTACTAATAATGCTGTAACTAATAGAAACTTTTTCATATCTATACTCTTTAAATTAATGTGAGAATTAATATCACTAGACTGTATTCAACACGCTATTAGAAATAGATCATAAAAACTTAATGTGCAAAAAACCGCTAAAAAATTAGTATTTCTAAAATATTAATTGGGCAGGTTAATAATAAATTTATTTTAGGAAGATTCTTTAAATTGCCCGCGTTCTAAGCCGTATTTGCGCATTTTATCAGCTAAGGTTTTACGTGGAATATCCAACTCTTCCATGACGGCGCGAATTTCGCCCTTATGCCGATTAAAGGTTTGAGCAATCAAGCTTTTTTCAAAACAAGCCACCTGCTCGGCAAGTGACATGGCTTGTTGTGGCGTATGTGTGTGATTCATTAATACGGCTAAATCAAAGTTATAGGCTTCTCCCAATAACACATAACGTTCAGCAATATTACGCAATTCTCGAATATTACCCGGCCAATCGTGCTGCATCAGGACTTGCAATGCTTGGCTATTCAGCGGTGGCACTTCAGTCTCTGCGCGAGCAGCGGCGACTAATACAAAATGTTGAAATAATAAAGGAATATCTTCTTTACGTGCCCGTAAGGGAGGAACTTCGAGCGTAACTACATTTAAGCGATAATATAAATCACGGCGAAACTGGGCTTTATCGGCGGCGGCTTTTAAGTCTACTTTAGTCGCGGCGACCACACGAATATCCAAGGGTATTAATTTATTTGAGCCTAAGCGCTCAATCTTGCGTTCTTGCAGAACCCGCAATAAAGGCGCTTGTGTAGACATGGGCATACTTTCGATTTCATCTAAGAACAATGTGCCGCCGTTGGCGTGTTCAAATTTACCAATACGCTTATTTTTTGCGCCCGTAAATGAGCCTGCTTCATGCCCAAATAATTCACTATCCAGTAACTGCTCTGGAATAGCTCCGCAATTTATCGCCACATAGTTATGATCCCGGCGCTTGCTTTGTTCATGCAAAGAACGCGCAACCAGCTCTTTACCCGTGCCGGTTTCGCCCCATACCAACACATCCGCCCCGACATTTGCTAAACGTGTAATCATATTGCGCAAGTTCACAATCGCGGGGGTTTGCCCAATAATGCGTGGGCCTGGACGGTTTTGATTGGCTAAGGCTTCTTTTAAGGCACGGTTTTCTAAGGTTAAGCGGCGCTTTTCCAACGCTCGTTTGACTACTTCTAATAATTGCGCGGTGGTAAACGGTTTTTCGAGTAAATCATAACCCCCTTGTCGCATTGCATTAACCGCTGTCGCTACATCCGCATGCCCACTAATCAAAATTACGGGCAAATCGCGGTCAATGCGTAAGGCGCGCTGCATAAATTCTAAACCGTCCATCACCGGCATGCGAATATCGGAAATTACAATGCCCTCAAATTCGGGGGACAGTTTCATTAACGCAGCAGGAGCGTTATCAAAACTTTCGACCTGAAAGCCTGCCAGCATTAGCGATTGCAACGTGGCATCGCGCACAGCTTTTTCATCATCAATCAGCAAAACTTTCAGGCTACTCATGTGGTTTAATCCAACTCGGCTTGTGGTAATTGCAGTGTAAACACTGCGCCGCCATCTGGCGAATTTTCAGCACTCAAATGCCCATTCATATCTTTAGCCAAGCGATAAGAAATGGCTAAGCCTAAACCTAAGCCTTTGCCTATGCTTTTCGTAGTAAAAAAGGCCTCAAACACGTGCGGCATGGATTCGGGTGCAATGCCCTGCCCGGTATCGGCTACTTTAATCACTACCTGTTCACCCGCACAGTCCATACTAAGGTAAATGCGTTTAAGTGGCTGTTCTTGCACCGCTTCCGCCGCGTTATGTAATAAATTTACTAAGATTTGCTCGAACCACACCAAATCAGCTAAGGCATAACAGGTTTGCGTGCGCGCAGGTTGAATAACTTGCACAGCTAATTGGTTGAACTTGGGCTTTAAAATCGCTAAAGCAGAATCCAATGCCCAATACACATCACAGCGTTCAATTTGCCCTACACTTTTACGCGAAAAGGTTTTTAACTGGCGGGTAATTGTCGCCATGCGTTCCGTTAACGAAACAATTTCCAGTAGATTAGTTCGGACAATCTCGATATGCCCCATATCCAGAAACTGTACGCCGTTATCTGCATAAGCTCGAATCGCCGTCAGCGGATTATTCAGTTCATGATTAATACCCGCCGATAACTGCCCTAACGCTGCCATTTTCGCCGCTTGTACGAGTTCTTCCTGCGTGCGTTGTAGTTCAAAGGTGCGTTCCGCTACTTTAGCCTCCAACTGTTCTCGAATCTGCAATTCATAAGAACGCCGTTGTTGTTGATGTTGACTCACCACATAAATCAACATAAGCGCTAAAATTTCAATTAGCACGGTTACCAACAGCGCCCAACCAATAGTGCGTTGTGTACCGGTACGGTCAGCTAATAGATACACATTCCAGCCAGCGGTATCTAACATATTTTGGTACAACACCAAATAATCAACTTGCGGGGTATGAACGATTTGCTGTAATTGTTCAGGCTTTAACTGAAATAAATCAAACGGGGCAAGCGAGTTATTGGCATAGCGTCGACTTTGTTGAATACGTTTACGCTGCTCAGGCATGAGCGGGTTTAATGCGTGTAAACGCCATTGCGCTTGGCTAGCGATAAAAATAATGCCATCTGGGTCAGTTACAATAAAATCCATAGAGGCGTGACTCCAAGAAGCTTCCAACGCATCCATTGCAATTTTTATAGCAACTACACCAACAATTTGCTGCTTAAGCCGAATCGGGCTAGAGAAATAATAGCCACGCTCACCTGAGGTTGTACCTAACGCATAATAACGCGCATCTTGCCCACGTAGGGCTTGTTGTACATAAGGGCGAAAACTGAAGTTCTGTCCAATAAAGCTATAGCTTTTTTCCCAATTGCTGGCGGCAATGGTTGTACCGTCGGCTTGCATCACATAAATATCCGAAGTGGCCGCAATGTGGTTGGTTTTGCTTAAATACTGATTTAATTGGTTAACTTCAGATTTTGAGGTTTTATTTTTCTTTTGTTTGAAAAAGCGTTGCACTTCTTCACTATGCGCAATCAATTCGGCTAAATAGTCATAACGCGCTAAAGTGGCATCAAACTGGCTACTGAGTTGAGCCAGTTGATTATAAGCCGTGCGTTCTAAGCGCTGTTCCGCATTTTGCGAAACCAGCACATAGACAATACCTAACCCCAAGACAGCTAACACGGCATAAATACCCAGCCACCATCCACTATGTTGTGCCAAAGGTTTCGCCGTGTTAGCCACTTACTATTTACTCTACGTTAATGCACAACCTGAATTTTAACTTTCGCTGTGCCACTGCCTAACATACCAATACGACCTGCGGCTGCTTTAGATAAATCAATCACGCGCCCATGCTTGGCAAAGCCACCGCGATCATTCACCCGTACATCAACCGATTTATTATTACGTAAGTTAGTCACACGAATTTTACAACCAAATGGCAGACCGTTATGCGCACAGGTTAAATCGTTCTGATTAAAACGCTCACCATTCGCGGTACGCCCACCATGAAAACCTGAACCATAATAAGAGGCTGTACCAACTTGTAACACCCGCCCCGCATCACGCTTTTCTTCGACTTTAGGTTTGCTATCTACGCGTGTTTCACGCATTGCTACAGAAGTAGCTTTGTGTAAGCGTGGCATTTGGCTGACTGATTTTTTCTGACGTTCTAGTAATTTAGCCTGCTTTAAGGTCTGTGTCTGTTGCTTAGCAGTTTTGCCCGCTTTGACGGGCGCTTTAGCAGTATGTTTGTTTTCCGGTTTAGTGGCTTTTTGCTTAGCTAACCTGAGTTCGACGTAAGGCATAGCATTAGAGTATGGCTAACGCATTGATATTTAAGTTCAATGAGGGTTTCTTCGCTTGATAGGAATACGCAATAAGCCCGGCGATGACATGAGCGACATAATGAGGCAGTGAACGATGGCGAGAATGCTCAATTTGCGATTGATTTTTCAACTGATCGTTAATGGTTTCGATGATAAAACGCTTACGCAAGAGCAATTGATCGAAAGTAGAACGCACGACCTGTTTCATATTTTTCCGTAACGAGGTAATCCATTCAATGCCTTGCTGAGCGAGTTGTTGAGCCAATGCCTGAGAGAGATAGCCTGCATCCCCAAAGACTTTGCCAACCACGGATTTCATCAGGGTGGGAACGGGTTGGCGATCATCGACATTACCCGCACTTAAGGCAAAGGACACGATACCACCTTGATCATTCACCACGAGATGCAGCTTGAAGCCATAGAACCAGCCGGTGGATGACTTCCCTCGTCCTGCGGTATTGGCAAAGGTCTTATGACGGGGAATCCGAATATTGTCACAGACGCGTAAGGGGGTGGAGTCAATGAAGGCAATTCCGCGACTGGCTTCACAGCGGGATTGCATGAACCGCGTCAGCGGCACTAATACATCGGGAACGCGCTCAATAAACCGTTGATAACTGGGCAACTGAGGAAAAGCCGACTTCAAATAGACTTGAACATGTTTGAGGTAATACCACTTGAAGGTGTGATAGCCTGATTGATGGTAATGTACCCAAATCGTCATCACTTCACTCAGACTTAAACCACACGGACGATTCCGCTTTGGGCGGGTGGTCGGGGGTTCTAATACACTCGCTTTCCAATGCGGTAAAAAGCCTTGGCAAAAATCATCTATCTCGCAGAACAGTCGTGTTAACATCAGGGTAGCAGCCTTGCGTGGGTAATTTTAGGATGTGGTTATCCCATGAAGTATTCCACAAAAGGCTGCTACTTGCTTACATCGAACTCAGGTTAGCTATTATGACCGGTTTCGCTTTAACAACGTTGCTTGACTTAGTTAATTTGGCCACTTTCGCTTTTTTAAGCGGTTGGCGTTCGGCTTGTTTACTTAACTTAACTGAGGGTTTGTGAGCTTTTTCTGCCAGCAGCTTAGCGTTGCTGGTTTTAGCTTTAAGTGTTTTTTCAGCCTTCTGACTCAGCTTAAGTTTTGGCAATTTTATAGTATTGGCTTTCGCTTTGACGCTGGTTTTAAGACTTAACTTAGGCAGTGGTTTTTTTGCATGACTGAGTTTAGGCGGTGGCGCTTTTGCGGCTTTTTTGACGTTATGTGTCAATTTAGAATTTTTATGATTTTTAACAATTAGTTTAGTTTTTTTCTCGGATTTATGCGTATTGTGTATCGGTTTACGCTGTGCCTGTTCTTTCGCATTTGCACTATTTAACCAAGTGGTAGAAGTCATCACTAAGCCCACTAACACTAAGCGGCTTGCGACTCGTGTCCCCCACGATAACCACGATTTGCAAGGAGTTTGCATATTTTTCAATCCATTAACCTAGAGTTATGCGTCAAGAATAACATGCTTATTAAAGTTTGCCAGTTTTGGCAAAATTTTATACTGATAAGATAGCACCAATACCCATGCTTGAGTTAAGCCTAATAAAAAAGGCCATTCAAGTTGAATGACCTTTGTTTAGCGAAGCAAAAAACCTTATTGAATTTTAATGCCGAAAGTCAATGTTGCCTGATCACCCGCAGGTACTGTCCCCATTAACCCTACTACTGAACCACGTCCGCCATTAGCCACAGGGCTTTCTAATGCACCTTGACTTAATTTAGGCAACCCACCCGCAGTGATAAAGGCGGTAAAGGCAGGTGTGGCATCTTGAATACGCACATTCATAACAGCTTCCGCTCCGGTATTGGTCGCGGTGAGGCGATATAACACGCATTGACCGGGTTCTGCGTCAAAGTCCGCATAAGAATACGCAAAATCGGGTAGACCATTACAAGTCACATCTAAGGCTTGTTCTTTACGAATACTCACGTCTGAACTATTGGTAGTAGTGACATCCATTGCTGAAGTCGTCGATAAACCTGCATCCCACGTTGCTTTCACTGTGCTGACATTAGCCGAACCCATTGGCAAGGTAGCAGGCGCTAAGACTTTAACGAACAATAATTCGCTTTCACCCACGCCTAAACTTGCAAGATTACTAATACGGGTATCCCCTCCGCTGAGTTCGCCGTTATTGTCGGTATCGCGGTACAGTTGTGCTGACCATTCAGTCTTATCATTCAAAACTTGTAAGCCGATATTGGTTTGCGGCATGTTACCTTGGTTAGTCAACCAATGGGCGTAAACAATCGTACCACCGGGTAAAACCTGCCCCGTATGATCTGGATACAGCACTAAATCTGTAATAGAACCTACCACCAAAGCATCGTGTTTAATATCGCGCGTTTGACTAACTGGTGAGAAAGCGCGGAAGTAAATATCGGTAATAACGCTGGGGGCTTTAGCCGGTACGCTAATTTCCGCAAAGATACGTTTACTACTCCCCGCCGCAATACTGCCGGTATTGGTAATGGTTTTGCCGGAATCGTCAATAAACTTTAACGCCCAACCACTGGGTAGTGTTAGAGCGGCAAAGCTACTATCGGTACTTGCCGCTAAATCGTAGTTATCAGCCACAGAACTGGTGTTATTCACATACAGAATAAATTGGCTAGTGCTACCGGGCATGGCATTCCGGGTATTAACCGCAGCGGCTTCTGGCCCTGCACCAACCCCTGTTACCCCAGCTTGACCTAACGCGGCGTCATTGGTTAAGTCGACCGAATTACTCAAAATATTATTCAGCTTATTTAAAGCACTATTACTTTTGGTATTGTCTTCAAACGAGGTAGCAACTAATGACACGCTATAACCATTGCCTCCATTATTACCACTTGCACTGGGGGGTAAGCTGGCACGTAGCGTTACCAAGAACACAGAACCCGCTTCACGCATGCCAGTATCCGGAATACCATTGCCATTAGTGTCTAATAAAGGGGTTTGCCCATCGGCTTGGAACAATTGCAAAACAGTGCCTGTTGGGAAAGTGCTACCACTTAAACTAATGTCAAAACTATCCACACCATTGCCCGTGTTCCATACATAGTCTTGGAAGCTAATTGTGCTATTTTGTGCCGTACTAGCCACCACAATCGGCTCATTCACCAAATCAGTTTTGTCGGTACTGCTACCGTTAGTAACCACATTCGGCGTTTGCAGAACTTCAAATTTCACGGCATTGGTATTAAAACGAGTTGTCACCACCGCACTATCGTTAAACTCATATTCGCCAATGTTGGTTAACACGGATGCAGATAAATTAGATGAAATTTTGACTTCAAATTTTAAATCACCCGATGCACCCGCCCCCACTTCATTAATAATGGCAGTAACTTGGTTAGTAGAGGCGCTATCTGCATCTCGATTGGCTTCCGCAACACCCATGCAAGAAATATCATAAGCACAATAACGAATCGTGTTGGTGCTACCGTGGGTATCACTGGGATTCGTATCGGTTAATGCGGTTGTACCCGTTTCACTCCAACGCGCTGAACCCTCAACGTAAAGCATGCCTGTAGGTAATGCATCTATTAAGGTAACTTGCGTGGCATCTACGGTTGATGTATTGCGATAATGCAGGGTTACGGTGTAATTGCCGCTACCCGCTTTACCCGCCGTGGCACTCATAGATTTAGTAACATCCACAATAGCTTTAGCCGTCACTTTAGCCGTATCGGTATTATCTATTTTAGTGGCTGGCGTGAAGTTGCTGGCAGCCGTTACTTTAATATCGCCGGTATTGCCTTCTGCCAAACCCGTTGGCAACTTAGCGACTGCAATAAATGCAAAGCTTTCACCCATTTTTAATAAAGGTGTAACAGTAATCGGACTATTTAAATTATCCGCTTGCCCGTCTTGATTCGCATCTGCGTAGTAAGTTACTTGGCTAAAATCGTATTGATCGGTACTGGCTTGGGTATTCGTCAAATTATACTTATCGTCACCGTTGCCGGTGTTGGTTACCACATGCGTAAATTCAACTGTACCGCCTGCGCTGGCTAATTTTGTTTGGGACTGTGTTAAATCTAATCCCGCTACCTGTTGGATTAAAGTCTCTACCACATTCGAGGTAACGCTATAACGTGTTCCAGACTCGTCTTTAAAAGTCGCACTGGCTTGGTTACGTAATAAAGTATTAGCCGCTGTTACCGCCCAACTCATCGTGGGGTAGATAAGGCTAAACACTATGAGCAATACCCCCGGTAAGGCGATTTGCCACTTACTTGTTGTTTGTTGTCTCATAATGCTCACCTTATTTTTGTTCTTGCATGGTTTTTATTAAAATTATGGCAATAATAGTGTTCGTTAGAAGAATGGCTTAGCCATTACTCCAACCATTTAAACATGTCTTCATCGACTTTCATTTGTAAGCCAACGTAAGCACCTTGTTGATAAGTGCCGTTCGGGTCTAAATCATCATCCTTCACACCCGAAACGTTATAGCCCGCACCTACCCGTATGTTTTTCATGACGTTATAATGCACCCCTGCACCGGCAATATAACGGCGGTTACTGTCACCGGTAGACATAACACCCGCGTGTACATCCACCCCTAACTTATCCGTTACATCTTTTTGCAAATGCCCTGCTGCCATGAAGCTTGTGGATTTAACGCTCATATCACCTTCTTTGAGGCTGCCACGCTTTGCACCTACGCGACCAGACACATCGGTTTTCTTATTGACACGATAATGTTGGTGCGTAGACAGTACATGGGTATTTTCATCAGCCGCTGTGTCTTTTTTCCATTTATAGGAATACAGCGCATTGTAAGGTCCACCCGCTTTCGGGCGATACGCACCCCCCACGGTTAAGGTATTTTGAATCGACGAGTCTTTATCCGCGTAATCGGTATAGCGCAATTGATCGCTCACCATACCCGTCACATTTTCATTCACTTTCGCTACATAAGACGCGTTCACACCGTAGTATTTCTCGCTTTTGGTACGACGGGTTTCCAAACGCATTAGCTTTTTCGCCGCTTTATTACGGGTATCCGCAATCGCCACCGAAGCTGCCACGCTGTCTTCTTTACCGCTGCCTTGCATGTAGTTCATTACTTCCAGATTAGGCGTTACTGTCAGATTCTTTTTCAGTTCTAAGGTGGTTTTAATACCATTAACTGCAACCACGTCTTGACCGTTAACGTCGCCTTCTAAGCGATATTCTGAATAGAAATCGGTAGACGGTAATAATTCGGTTTTAATCCCTGCAACCAAATTATTTTTAGTATCCACCGCTCCGGCTAATGTACCACCAGCTAATTGGTCGGCTTGTTCATAGCGCACATAGCCTTTGGTTTTTGGGCCTAAATTCACATCTGCGCCAACCATTGCACGCTCACGCGCGCCACCTAACTCACGTTCGTATTCCGCCTTAAATGTGCCTTTGCGACCCAAGACTTCAATATTACGATCCGCACCCACAATCACTGTGTTCACATTGTCGGTTTTTGTACCGTCCGATTGTTGAATCTTGCGCATCCCACCCTTGATGTTCCAATCCTTTTGCTTGGTCGTTACGCTTAATTCAGCCGAATTACGTTTTGAATCTGTGCTTAAAGCTTGGCTATTCACCAACTCTGCTTTCGCCGTGGTATTTTTGCCAATTTTTTCCTCGTGGGTAATTTTGATTTCACGACGATCCGCTTGTACACCGCTACTACTATTCGTGTAACCCGCGCCTGCTTGGATAGCAGTAATTTCGGTTTTACTGCCTTCTTTCCACGTATGGCTGGCTTGTAAGCGAACAGCATTACCCGAGTTACTGCCATTTTGATGACTCATGCTCGCAATGCCTAACTCAGCCGCTGTTTTGTCATCCTTATATTGCCCGTAAATCCCGGTAATATCTGAACCATCCGTTGGGTGTTCATCGCGGGTATAACTACCGCCCACTGTCCATTTATCATTCAACTTCGTTTGGGCACGAATTCCCGCCACGTTATAAGCATTCGTCGCATTTTCAAGGTCATAAGACACGCGTACAGAAACCGGATTATTATTCTCATCGACACTAGGAATCGTGCGGTGGAAGGTAATGTAGCCAGTAACTTCATCAATCGTATAATCTTTAAAACGTTCCAGTTTCTCGACTTTTAACAATAAACCTTTGTTGGTTCTATCGTAGGTTACGATCTCAATAATCTCAGAGTTACGCACCATTGAACTTTTCAACTTAAAGTTTAACGCTGTGCCATTACCGTCTAATAATTCGGTTGTACGTGGATTATCAGGACGCGCCGCAAACACTTGTACTTTGGTTTTGCCATCGTCATAGATAGCATTTGCGCCGGTTAAAGTACGTTGTACTTTGCCAATATCCGCCGTATTTGCGATATTGTCCGTCACATAATCGCCCCACATTACGCTGTGGCGATCTTTTTCGACTTTCACATATAAGCGGCTGCGGCTTTGCGCTTCATACCCACGAATGGAAGAGTCACCGTACACTTGATAGTAAGCATCGGGGTCAATATCACGCAGTAATTCAGCTTCTGGGTCTTTCTTGCTGTCATAGGCGAAAGTTAAGTGTTTATCGCCTTTTACTCGCCCTTTCATAAATAAAGCAGCACGCCCATCAATGCCATTTAAGCCACTGTCCTGTACTTGTTGCAGTACAACACTGTCATAGCCATCACCGTAGTTATGGAACGCGCGTAAATCCACTAAACCAACTGCAATCAGGGGGCGCATTTCCGCGATTTGTGCCACATTGGTTTCACCTTTCAGTTCACCTGTAGATACCCGTACCTGTACTTGCCCGGTTTTACTAGAGCTGCGTAAATGTACAATACGTTCACCTTTACTGACTTTAACTTGGTGGCCGGTAATTTTGTCTTGTACATCCGGTTCAACCCATTCGCCTTCCGTGGTTTCTAGGGTAATGAAGTACACACCTTTCGCGGGATAACCGTTTTTATCCAATACTTCAATTTTGACAGGAACTGAAGAACGTCCACCGTCCGCAATTAATTTACCAACCGTACTCATTCTAATGCTGACTGCCGCTGACGGACGTTTGAAGGTTTTGCTGGCTAAGGTACGTTCATTGCCGAAGTTATCTTTCGCTACTACTTTAATGTCATTTTCACCTTCATTTAGGTCGACACCGTACCAAGCCATTAATTGTGCACCTTCTTTTTTATTAACGATTTGCTCACCCAAATGGCTATCGGTAACGGCTTTGCCATTCACTAATAGGCGTGGCGTTACGCCTTCAGGTACAACCACCATAAAGCGTCCATCTAAGCTGGTATCAGTCAATGGCCATAACCAAGCGCCTGCTTTCGCTTGTGCTTGTTTAATATCTTTAACGACTTCTTTCGCCACTGGCATAGAGGTTTCTTTTTCATCATCTTCGACGCTGGCTTTTTCTTCATCAGAAATATAAACCTCTTGGGTTTTATTCTGATAAGCCTTCATCAAACCACTGGAAATATCCCCGTCATTCGCAGCAGATGCTTGATTCGCTAAATTACTTAAACTATTCGCATTATTCGGATCGACTAAATCCAATTCAGTATGCCAACCCAAAGCCGCCGTCTTAACGCGTGACATAATGCGTTGACCCACCATATTTTCACCCGGAACTGTGTAATTCACACAACGCGCATGTAAGGCTTCAGAGAATTTATCCACTTCCTCGTCATAAACCAGTGCCATTTCCACACGACGATTTTGCGCACGCCCTTCCGGTTTATCATTACTGGCAATCGGCTGTTTATCACCTTGCCCATCAATGCTAATTTCTAAAGGCCGTTCTAAATTTTGCAGTACGAACGCGGCTGCTTCATAAGCACGCTGTTTAGACAGTTCCAAATTGGTTTTATATTTTGCCTTGTTTTCAGCACTTAACGGCATATTGTCAGTGTGTCCTACAAAGGCAAAACGCACATTATGTTTATCCGTTGCTAAATCATAGATAGCCCGTAGCTTATCCATATACTCAGGTTTAATTTCGATTTTGCCGGATTCAAAGCTTAAAGGTGGTAAAATATTAGGCTGATTACGCGTTACCCACTCTTTGCCGTGTACGTCGATTTTTTTCTCAATACAAGCTTCTTTCGGCTCATCTGGGGCTTTTAAAGGACATTTCGCCGTGAAATCTGCCCGTTGAAAATCACCGGGTAACATATCCACAAAGCGGCTATCTGGATCACCCGCATGTGCTACATCCGTTGCTTGCAAAACAATGCCATCGGGCAAGCTATGCGTATCCACTTTAATAACGTGCAAACCGGGTTTAATACCATACAAACTATATTGCCCATCTGGGTCGGTAATCGCATATGTACCGTCTTCCATAAACAGCTTCACATTCGCTAAAGGCCAACCATGTTTCTCTTTATATTTATCAGGATCTTTACCATCATCAATTTTACAACCCGGTGCAATTGCCAAACGTCCAAATAAAATGGCCTTGTCAGATAATACGCCTTCCGGTTTAATGGTGACCTGTGCTTTAACGGTTGGTGAAGTAATTAATAAATTGGTAAAGGTATCTGCATGTGCATAGGCACTATTAATTCCGTCGCTAGTTTTAGCAATCGCTGTAACTTGCACAATATAAGTTAAAGTTAATTCAGCATCTTTGGCAATATCACTTAATCTAAAAGCTAATAATGCGCCTTTTTCATTACCGACTAAGCTTAAGCTTGGGTCAGCAATATATTTATCATTTAATTTTGCTGTACCTTGAATATATTTAAAGCCGTAAGGTAGTTGGTCTTTAATATAACCTGTATGTAAGTTTTCCTTACTTAAATTACGTACTTTAATGCTATAAGATAATAAGTCGCCAATTGCTACAGTTGTTTTAGAGGCTTTTTTCTCAATAGCTAATTGACCTGTAATACCCTTACGATCCACTGGAATATCAAAAGCCACAATTGAATTATCTTTACTAACCGTAAAAATACCTTTTTGACTGCCCTCCGCCTTTCCGCCTATAGCAATAAAACCGGGTAGACCATAAGAAGCTTCGCCAATCCGACGACTACCAAAATGACTGGGGGCATTTACTGAAGGTGCAATATAACCCGTTGGTGCATTAATTCTTAAATAATATTGACCCGTTGCTACTTTTTCAAAATTATAAGCCCCATCATCGCTCGTTTTAAAACTACGAATAGTGCTAGCTTGCGGCATCACTTGCACGGCCGCATTTTCTTCTACAGGAACTAATTCAATATTAGCATTACCCACAGGCTCTAGCGTTGCAGAGTCAAATACAATACCTAATATCGTACCGATTTTGCTAGGATCAATATTCGGATCTTCAAATCCTTCTGGGGTTACAGTGCTACATGTATTATTACTACTAAAATCGCTACTACCGTTTGCATTTTCATCCACTATTGCTTGCCCATAAACCACTACAGGTTTACTGGGGACTTTTACGACGGTTAACGAGTAATTAAATTTGCCACTTTGCGTGGGTTTTAAACTGGTTGCAGGTATTAAAACACCTAGTTTGTCAACTTTCTGTTTTGCATCCCAGTTATTATAGTTTGTCCAACCTAATTGTTTAATATAAACAACACGAGTTGCCGTAATAGGTGCAACTGTAAAGTTGCCATTAACGGTCAAATCCATGTAGTCCGATAGTTGCACTTCAATTAATACACCCGTTAATGACACACCATCTACTTGAATTGTGCGTTCACTGGGCATTTGTGTGCCGATATTAGAGAAGCTAACTTCATGCTTAACGCGCTGTCCAATCATGAGATTGGTATTACAGTCGATATCAACTAAATCATTTAAACGCAAAACGGCTTTATCTTTTAAAGTTGCAATATCAATATTGCTATGCTGTTTATTGTTAGTATTAGCTTTTGAAGTAATTTGAATTTTAAATTGATCATTCTTCGTTGCAGTATTAGGAATCGTACCAGCAATCACAATGCTAACACGTTGATCAGGCATAATTAAGCCCGTTGTTTTTAATTCAGGCTCGCCCGGATTAACTTGACCGTCACTATTAATATCTGCAAATAGACGTAAATTGCTAATGTCCCCGTTATCCCCTTCTTCATTATTAACTTGCAAGGTATAAGTATCAGGTACATTACCAACATTGGTTAGCGTATGAGAGAAATACACAGGCTGACCGGCAATTGCAACTTGAGTGTTATCTTGAATCAGATCGTGTTCGGCATAAGTTGCTACCACTAAACTGGCGTAATTAGACAATAAGGTAATGGTTTCACCAGTTAAAGTGTCAAAATAAGTTGCTTCTGCCTGATTCACAATGCGTGTGCCGGCAGGCGTCGCTGCCCATACAGGCAGACATAGAATGCTAGTGATGAGCCATAGCATCAACACATTAAGAATGCGTACCATGTAAGCCTCTCTATACGTTACTTTTTATATTTTTTAGGCTTGTATATCTGTTTAAGCGTGTTCGATTATTCATAGAAGGCTTCATATACCTAAACATGAAGCCTTCTGTTTAGAACTAACGAATGAATTAGTTCACTTTTGTACTAAAGCGTACTGTTGCTTGCTGACCGGGTAATAATTTACCACCTTTGTCAGTTGCTGGATTTGGCGTACTACCTGCGTAGAAGGTAATGTCTGGGTCGACAAATTTACCTGCATCCGCATCAACCCCATCCGTTACAGCGGCTGGTGAACAACCTAGGTCAATACAGTATTTCATACTGCCTGCCACAAACGTGCTAAACGCTGGCACTTTATCACGCACGATTACATTCAGTGCGTCTGCGTCACCTTGGTTTTCCACTTTAATCTGCCAAATAGCACATTCTTTAGGAGCTACTTGCGCGGTTAAATTAGCTGCAAATTCCTGACCTGCTGCACCATCAGGTGTACCGTCACACGCTGCGTCATAAGCAACTGATTTTTCTAAACGAACTTGACCTAAAATAACCGTACTGGCGTTATCCACTGTCGTAGAAGGTGAACTAGGCTTAACGTTAGTGGCGCTAATAGTTAAAATATCCGTTGTACCAGGCGCTGCATCGCTAGGCGCAAAAGTAGTAGCGCTTAAGTCAAATTTTTCACCCGGTTCTAAAGTAACTTCTGGATTGTTATCACCATCCGTATCGGTTACTTCAATACGCGCTGGATTACCATTGGGGTCAATACCAATAATCACATCACCCGGTGCTAACTCGGCTAAAGTTTTAAATACATCTGGTTTATTATCACCATCTGTATCAACCGGCACTTTCACTGTGTTATTCCAAGACTCACCCGATTTAGAGTTAGTAGCGGTTAACTCAACAGTTTCAGTGGTATTCCCTGTGTTATCAAGGCTATTGGTATAATCAACTGAACCGCCCGGTTGAATTTGGTTAGAACCCGGAGGCGTTAAGGTTACTTGCGCTAATGGGGTAACATCAATCGCATCTAACATAATATCGGAGGCATTACTATTAGCGGATTTGATTTGGATGAAGATAGGTTGATCACCATCTGTATCCGCATTCGCTAACATAGTATCTTTCGTACCATCACCATTATTATCCGCCACATAGTCGGCTAAGGCATAGGCTGGATCGGTTGGAATAGAAACGACCGCTACATATTCATGACCATTCGACATGGCTGGCAAAAGCGCCGTACTGGTAATAGGACTGCCCGTAGCATGTCCCGCACCATCGCCTTTATAGAACAATACCGACCAGCCAGCAGGTAAAGCACCCACTGTACCAGCGACTAAACTACTACCAGCGGTTAATTGGAATGAGTCTGATGAGCCTGAACCATTATCAATATAGAACGGAATTTCAACTTTACCGCCTACCACACCTGTTAACGCAACGCGATCACCCGGGTTTTGACCGGTTTTATTAACGTTGTAAGGCGCAGCACCTAAGGTATCTTCATTAACGGATGAACCTTTTTTAGCGGGGTTATTTTCATAGACATCAACACCCGGCGCAGTCACCGCTTCTAATTGTAATACGGTAGTATCTTTTTGTGGGGTTGCAGATGGGTCATTAGCCGATGTTGCTGTAAAGGTTGCTGTACCGCCTGTAGTCGCAGAGGCTGGTAATTGTGCTTTGACCATAATAGTAGTAGAAGTACCCGCTTCTAACATACCTGTATCAACACCACCTTTAGAGTTAGTGTCAACTAACTGTACTGTGCCATCTGCATTCCAATAGGTGAAAACTGTACCTGCTGGGAAAGTAGAACCTGCCATACTTAATTCAAACGTATCGCGCCCTGTACCAGTATTGGTTACGTCAACGTTAAACAAGACGACTGAGCCCGCTGGTGCGCTTTGTACTAACTGCACATCATTGGCAGCATTATCATCCTTACCATCATTGATGGCATCGGCCGTATTTTCACCCGTATCGTTAGCGCTGACTTTAAATGCTTGCGGCAAGGTGGTTTGCGTAGAGTTAGAAGGGCTCTCTTGCGGTGGAGTCGCTGGGTTGCCATCCGTATCACCGGTTACAACAGCAGTATTTTTAATAACATCGCCTGCTGAACCCGGAATACTATCGTTATTAAACGTGGCGGGGTCATAACTCACTTTAAAGGTAATGCTGGCGGTTTGACCCGGTGCTAAAGCTTTATCTAAGGCATAGATACCTGTTAGAGCCGTATCGGTTTTATCCCCATCACGGTTAACGTCAACAGCAACCGCAGTATCGGTTTCATTTAAAGTGGTGCTAACCGGTAAAGCGTCATTATTCGCCACTAATAAGCCAGATGCACTGGCTGAACCTGTTACAAAGGTAGTACCCGTAGGGAATGCGTCAAAGAACTTAACATCGGCTGCGGTTTGGTTACCGGTATTCGTTACCGATAAAGTATAGGTAATTTGGTTATTGACAGAATCAATGACTGCTGATTTGGTAAAGTTCAAAATCGCATCATTTGAAACGGTAATTAAAGTTTGGTTTGTGCCATCCGCAGCATCTGCACCTTTAGAAGGGGAGATGTCAGTTACTGTACCACTAGTAGGGGTTGCCGTTAATTTTGCACCCAATTTATCGCCAGCAGTAGCCGTATTTGGTACAGCAACCGCCATCACGATAGAAGCACTTTGTCCAGCCAATAAGCTAACAACATCTGTTGCAGATAATTCTTTCTCACCGGCATCAGCTAAACCATTGCCATTAGAATCTAAATAGACCTTAATACTGGATGCATTAATGTTATCGCCTGTTAAGGTATTATCGTCAATGGCGGCTAGAGTATATTTATCTTCACCATTACCAGTATTGGTTAAGGTGCTTTGAACGTAAACCACCTGACCCGCTGCGGCTAGTTTAGTGGTATCTGAACCAATTTCCGCTGAGTAAACTTGTTTAACGGTAATAATGGCTTCATTAGACTGAGCGCTGTATTTATTACCATTGGTATCTTCATAGGTAACAGTCGCTAAGTTTTTAATTTGTGTGCCAGCGGCTGTGGCTGCAATAGCAGGAGAAATATGCAGCAACATACCTCCTGTTAATAACGCAGACGCGCAAGCAGTGGCCAATTTATTGACACTCAGGTGTTTCATAGATCTAGGTCTCAGTTATATTTATGATTGTGACAAGAAGCTCTAAGAGCGTTTAATTAACTAATGAACGATAAGCAAAGGTTTGTGCCTCACCCGCTTCTAATGCCTTTTTCATAGTCCAACGAACATGAGTATATTCACTAGGCGGAATTACTTTTTCTACTTTTTTGCCTTTTTCATCTAACACTGTACGTTTTACAGGTTCAGATTCAAACGTTTTACCCCCATCAATGCTCACTTGAAAACTCGTTTCAGCCTTAGTATTGGCTGTATTTGCAAGATAATCGGTTGTACTAGGGATTGGGCCTGTCACAGCAATATCTTTCAATGCTTTTTTACTAACGTTCTTATAGATTAAACGATATTCCACTGTTTGACCGGGTGCTACTTCTTTAGCAGGCGTAGCCACTTCTTTACCCTCTTTGTCGGTTGATACCACAAAGGCTTCCATTGTGCTTTCTAATGGTGCTGCATCAGTTTTAGCTTGAGCCACGGCTAAGCTACCTAATACCAGACCAACGGTTAATGCTAATGTAGATAATTTGCTCAATTTACGCATTGTTGTACCCTTATAATTGTAATTACATTGTTGTAGGTTGATTGTTACTTGCGCACAGACAAAAGGCAATGAAATGTAGATAAATAAAATTTTTTTCTGATAAACGGTATTTTTAATTTAACATTTCATAGATTTAGCTAAAAAACTAACATAAATTTTGGTGTTAAAAAAGGGGCTTGTTTGCCCCTAATATATGGAAATTTCAATGCTGATGTAGGTTTAGGTTTTGCCAAATTGTCAGAGTGGGTTCAACCTTATTCATGGTATAGAAATGCAGTCCGGGTGCACCTGTTTCCAACAAGTTTTCACAAAGCAAGCTCACAAATTCCGTGCCAAATGCTGCAATAGACTCTACATCATCGCCATAAGCTTCTAATTGCTTACGTACCCAACGTGGGATTTCTGCGCCACACATGTCAGAAAAGCGAGCTAATTGCGAATAATTTGTAATCGGCATAATGCCCGGCACAATGGGAATATCGATACCTTTTGTGGCACAAGTATCTACAAAATGCCAATACGCATCGGCATTAAAGAAATATTGGGTAATTGCGCTATTAGCACCAGCGTTAACTTTGCGTACAAAATTATCAATATCCGAGCGCAAATTTGGCGCTTGTGGGTGCATTTCGGGATAAGCCGCCACTTCAATATGGAAATGCTCGCCTGTTTCCTTACGGATAAATTCCACTAACTCATTCGCATAACGAAACTCACCAATATCTCGCGTACCGGATGGCAGATCACCCCGCAAGGCTACAATATGCTTAATATCATTTTGCCGATACGTGTCTAGAATTTCGCGAATTTGTTCGGTCGTTGAACCCACACAAGACAAATGCGGTGCGGCTTCAATACCAGAATGCTTTTGAATATCCAATACCGTATTCAGTGTATTGGTTTGGGTTGAACCGCCAGCACCGTAAGTCACTGAAAAGAAACGCGGTTGTAATTCTGCTAATTCCGCCCGCACACTACGTAAATTTTCCATACCCTTTTCGGTTTTAGGCGGAAAAAATTCAAAACTAAAGATTAAATCATCATTATGATGAGACGCATGAACATCATTCATGGCTATACTCTCTTGACTGGAGACTCCCACTACTCAGTAATGGGAGCAAAATCGACTTAGACGATAGGCTTAATAACGGTAATGATCCGCTTTGTAAGGTCCGTTGACTGGCACACTAATGTAGTTTGCTTGGTATTCAGTTAATTCGGTCAATTGCGCATTCAATTTTTTCAATTGTAAGCGGGCGACTTTTTCATCCAAATGTTTTGGCAAGGTATAAACATTAATCGGGTATTTGCCAGAGTCACGTTCTGTCCATAATTCAATTTGCGCAATGGTTTGGTTGGCAAATGATGAAGACATCACATAAGACGGGTGACCAGTGGCACAACCCAAGTTCACTAAACGACCTTTAGCTAACAGCGTAATGCGTTTACCGTCTGGGAAAATAACATGATCGACTTGTGGTTTGATTTCTTCCCATTGGTATTGTTCCAAGGAAGCCACATCAATCTCATTATCAAAGTGACCGATATTGCACACAATGGCTTCATTTTTCATGTTAGCCATATGGTCATGGGTAATCACATGGTAGTTGCCAGTTGCAGTTACGAAAATGTCCGCTTTATCCGCTGCATACTCCATCGTTACCACACGATAACCTTCCATAGCGGCTTGTAAGGCACAGATAGGGTCAATTTCGGTTACCCAAACTTGCGCGGATAAAGCACGTAAGGCTTGAGCCGAACCTTTACCCACGTCGCCATAACCCGCAACCACCGCTACTTTACCTGCAATCATTACGTCGGTGGCACGTTTAATACCGTCAACTAAGGATTCACGGCAACCATACAGATTATCGAATTTCGATTTAGTCACCGAGTCATTAACATTAATCGCTGGGAATTTGAGTTCACCGCGTTCATGCATTTGGTATAAACGATGTACGCCGGTAGTAGTTTCTTCAGTAACACCACGCACTTCAGACAAGCGTTTGCTATACCAAGTTGGATCAATTTCTAAGTGTTTGCGAATCGCCGCATACAAATAGGTTTCTTCTTCAGAGGTAGGTTTAGCCACTAATGAGGCATCTTGCTCGGCACGTGCACCTAAGTGTAATAATAGAGTGGCATCACCACCGTCATCCAAAATCATATTGGCTTGTTGACCATTGGGCCATTCAAAGATTTTGTGGGTGTAATCCCAATACTCTTCTAAGGATTCGCCTTTATAGGCAAATACCGGCGTACCTTGGGCTGCAATCGCGGCGGCGGCGTGGTCTTGCGTCGAGAAAATATTACAAGAAGCCCAACGTACATCTGCACCTAAAGCTTGTAAGGTTTCGATCAGTACGGCGGTTTGAATGGTCATGTGCAGTGAACCGGCAATACGCGCACCTTTTAAAGGTTGGGTTTTAGCAAATTCTTCGCGAATCGCCATTAAGCCCGGCATTTCAGTTTCAGCGATTTTGATTTCTTTACGACCCCAATCAGCGAGGTTCATATCAGCAACAATATAATCTTGCTTAGCGTTCATTATTCAATCTCCTTGATTGTAACGAATGAGCGCCGTTATAAAACGGTTTCCCAAGCCTAGCGCAAGCCTAAGACTAGGCTTGCGTTGCAGCGCTCCTTGGGTGAGAAGGCTTTTTTAAGAATTACAGACCGGCAGCCGCACGTAATGCAGCCGCTTTATCGGTTTTTTCCCAAGGCAGGTCTAAATCATCACGCCCAAAGTGACCGTAGCTAGCAGTACCGCGATAAATAGGACGTAATAAGTCCAACATTTTGGTAATACCATAAGGGCGTAGGTCAAAGTGTTCACGGACTAAAGCTTCAATTAACGCTTCATCCACTTTGTTTGTACCGAATGTTGCTACGGTAATAGAAGTCGGTTGTGCAACCCCAATCGCATAAGACACTTGAATTTCACAGCGATCTGCTAAGCCTGCGGCAACAATATTTTTCGCCACATAACGACCCGCATAAGCCGCAGAACGGTCTACTTTAGAAGGGTCTTTACCAGAGAACGCACCGCCGCCGTGACGTGCCATACCACCGTAGGTATCCACAATAATTTTACGACCAGTTAAACCACAGTCACCCACTGGGCCTCCAATCACAAAGTTACCGGTTGGGTTAATGTGATATTTTGTACCAGCATGTAACCATTCTTCAGGTAATACCGGCTTAATCACATTCTCCATAACCGCTTCACGTAAGCTTTCTAAGCTGATGTTAGGGTCATGTTGCGTTGACAATACCACTGCGTCGATGGCTACGATTTTGCTGCCTTCATAACGCACGGTTACTTGTGATTTAGCGTCAGGGCGTAACCAAGGCAGCGTGCCATTTTTACGCATATCGGCTTGTTGTTTAACCAATCGGTGAGAATAGGTTAAAGCGGCTGGCATTAATACGTCGGTTTCATTGCTGGCATAACCAAACATTAAACCTTGGTCGCCTGCGCCTTGGTCTTCTGGTTTTGCACGGTCAACCCCCATTGCGATGTCTGGGGATTGTTTGCCTAATGCATTGATAACCGCACAAGTATGACCATCAAAACCGATTTCAGAATTGTTGTAACCGATGTCATTTACGACACCGCGTACAATGTTTTCATAGTCGATTTCAGCGTTGGTGGTAATTTCACCCGCTAACACCACCATGCCGGTTTTTGTTAAAGTTTCACAGGCTACGCGGGCATAAGGGTCTTTGGCAATAATGGCATCCAACACCGCGTCAGAAATTTGATCCGCCATTTTATCTGGATGGCCTTCAGAAACAGACTCAGAAGTAAACAGGTAACTTCTCTCAGTCATTGATTTAATCTCCCAAACAAAAAATGAATGACCGAGCGCCGTTGTACCCTAATCGCTGTTTGAGCCTGGCGGAATTTATTGTGATCCGTTGCAACGCTCCTCAAACAGGAACTACCTAAATGTAGGGGGCAATCATAGTAGAATCAAGCCCGCATTGCATCATGTAATTCCTGAAAAACAAAGTTAAAAACTATCTATAAATGCACGCGAATCTATCCACCTAGGACAGTTGTGGGGGCTGGGCAACTTAGCCAGAATAAGATAAATCGTACTAGTTTTATACATTATTCAGTCAATACGAATAGAACTATCTGGCTTTGGGTCGCGCTGGAGACAGCTTAGTTTTTGTAATAAATATGTGAATCCTTTATTGCGTTGCGTCATAATAAACGCAGCCATTACTAGGATTTTGCCTAATCCGACCTGACTATTACAAAATATCGGGTAAAAATGAGCATTTGGACTACAGGAGACCCCATCATGACGACACGCCGCGAGTTAGCCAATGCAATTCGTGTTCTAAGTATGGATGCTGTTCAAAAAGCCAATTCCGGTCATCCGGGTGCACCAATGGGCATGGCTGATATTGCGGAAGTACTGTACAACGACTACTTTTCTCATAATCCTAAAAACCCAAAATGGATTAATCGTGACCGCTTTGTTATGTCTAACGGGCATGGCTCAATGCTGCCTTATTCCGTACTGCATTTAACAGGCTATGATTTATCTATTGACGATCTAAAAGCATTTCGTCAATTACATTCCAAAACCCCAGGTCATCCAGAATATGGCTATACAGCGGGTATTGAAACCACTACGGGTCCGCTAGGTCAAGGCATTACTAATGCAGTGGGTATGGCTTTAGCTGAGAAAATCTTAGCCGCACAATTTAATAAACCGGGTCATACCCTTGTTGACCATTACACCTATGTATTCTTAGGTGACGGTTGTTTAATGGAAGGTATTTCCCACGAAGCTTGTTCATTTGCAGGCACATTAGGTTTAGGCAAATTAATCTGCTTCTACGATGACAACAATATTTCTATCGACGGGCATGTAGACGGCTGGTTTACCGATAACACCCCCAAACGCTTTGAAGCTTACGGCTGGCAAGTCTTGGCGGATGTTGACGGACACGATGCTGATGCAATTAAAAAAGCCATTGATGCCGCGCGTGCTGAAACCCATAAACCGACGCTTATCTGCTGCAAAACTATCATTGGTTACGGTTCACCTAATAAAGCCGGTACACACGACGTACACGGTGCTCCATTAGGTAATGATGAAATCGCTTTAGTACGTCAAACCTTAGGGTGGACGGCTGAACCGTTTGTTATTCCCGCTGAAGTTTATGCAGGTTGGGATGCGACAGCTAAAGGTGCAGCCGCAGAAGATGCGTGGACTACACAATTAGCCGCTTATGCCGCAGCATATCCAACCGAATCGGCTGAATTCATGCGCCGTATGGAAGGTAAACTGCCCGCAAACTGGTCAGAAATCATTGGCAAAGCCATTGAAACCACCAATGCTAAAGCTGAATCACCGGCTACCCGGGTTGCCTCTAAAAATGCGTTAGATTTATTAGCGCCTAGCTTGCCTGAATTCTTAGGTGGCTCTGCGGATTTAACACCGTCGAATAACACCTTTAATAAAGCCAGCCGTTATATCAATCCGGGCGATCATAAAGCCCAAGATTTTAGCGGTAACTATATTTCCTACGGGGTACGTGAATTCGGTATGAGCGCCATTATGAATGGGGCTGCATTACACGGTGGTTTGTTACCGTATGGCGCAACCTTCTTAATGTTCTCCGAATACGCTCGCAATGCGTTACGTATGGCTGCCTTAATGAAAACCCATAGCATTTTCGTGTACACCCACGACTCTATTGGTTTAGGCGAAGACGGACCAACCCATCAACCGGTTGAGCAAATTCCGACGCTGCGTATGATTCCACGTATGTCAGTATGGCGCGCGTGCGACTCCTTAGAAACCTTAATTTCATGGAAACATGCGATTGAATATCAAGGACCTAGCTGCTTAATCTTCTCACGTCAAAATCTGAAATTCCAACAACGCACCCCTGAGCAAATTGCCAATATTGAAAAAGGTGGTTACATCTTAAAAGATACTGACGGTACGCCAGATGTGATCGTGATTGCTACCGGTTCTGAAGTTGAATTGGCAATGGAAGCAGCGGCTAAATCGGATAAGAAAGTACGCGTAGTATCTATGCCTTGTACGGATGTATTCGATGCACAAGACACAGCCTATAAAGAGTCTGTGCTACCCGCAGCCGTTACTGCACGTATTGCTATCGAAGCGGCCATTCCAGATGGTTGGTATAAATATGTGGGCTTAAATGGCAAAGTCATTGGCATGAAAACCTTTGGTGAATCTGCGCCTGCACCACAGTTGTTTAAGGAGTTCGGCTTCACGGTCGATAATGTATTAGCGACGATTAATTCATTCGCGTAACTCCCTTAACGATGTCTATGCCTATTGCTTACAATGGGCATAGATTATTTTTTTCCTTGATTTGATCTGTTTGTAATTGGTAAGGAGTAATCCAGATGACGATTAAAGTTGGTATCAATGGATTTGGGCGCATTGGTCGTATGGCATTGCGTGCGATTGTTAAAGAATTTCCAAATCTTGAAGTCGTAGGCATTAACGATCTACTAGCCCCTGATTATCTGGCTTACATGCTGAAATATGACTCCGTACACGGTCGTTTCCAAGGCGATGTTCAAGTTGATGGCAATAACATTGTAGTAAACGGCAAAACGGTGCGTTTAACGGCTGAAAGAGATCCCGCTAACCTAAAATGGGATGAAATCGGCGCAGAATTAGTCATTGAGTGTACCGGTTTATTCTTAACTGAAGAAACCTGTCAAAAACACATTCAAGCAGGCGCGAAAAAAGTGGTGCAATCTGCACCCTCTAAAGACGATACCCCTATGTTCGTTTATGGCGTAAACCATAAAGAATACAAAGGTCAAGCGATTGTCTCAGCCGCTTCTTGTACCACTAACTGCTTAGCACCTGTTGCCAAAGTATTGCACGAAAACTGGGGTATTAAACGCGGTTTAATGACTACCGTTCACGCAGCAACGGCTACGCAAAAAACCGTTGATGGTCCGTCTATGAAAGACTGGCGCGGTGGTCGTGGTATTTTAGAAAATATCATTCCCTCTTCTACCGGTGCAGCCAAAGCAGTAGGTAAAGTATTACCAGAACTGAACAAAAAGCTGACAGGTATGGCTTTCCGTGTGCCGACTTCTGACGTTTCTGTAGTGGATTTAACCGTAGAACTGAACAAAGAAGTCGATTACAAAGACATTTGCGCTGCTATGAAAGCCGCTTCTGAAGGCGAATTAAAAGGCGTATTGGGTTATACCGATGAGAAAGTGGTTTCCACTGACTTCGTAGGTCACTCTGCCCCGTCTACTTTTGATGCTGAAGCGGGTATTGCGTTAGACAAAACCTTCGTGAAAGTGGTTGCTTGGTATGACAATGAATACGGTTATACCTGCAATATGCTGCGCTTCGTTGAATACGTAGCTGCTAATTAATTAGCGCTTGTTTTAGGGTAATGCCACGGTATTGCCCTAAAACACTTCAGATTGGTGAAGTAAGCTCTATTAGATTTTACTTGACTGATTTGCATAGAGAGGATGTTGCAATGGCTTCTTTCATTAAGATGACTGACTTGGATTTAAACGGTAAACGCGTTTTGATCCGTTCTGATCTAAATGTGCCGGTTAAAGACGGTAAAGTAACTTCAGATGCACGAATCACCGCATCAATGGCGACCATTCAACACGCCCTAGATCAAGGCGCTCGTGTGATGGTTACATCGCATTTGGGTCGCCCCACCGAAGGCGAATGGTCAGAAGAGGTTTCATTAAAACCCATTGCCGACAATATTGCAGCTCGCTTAAATAAAGACGTGCCCCTCATTAAAGACTGGGTCAATGGCGGTTTTGAAGTCGCTCCCGGCGAATTAGTTGTCTTAGAAAACTGCCGCGTCAACAAAGGTGAAAAGAAAAATAACGAAGAGACTGCCAAAAAATACGCAGAGCTTTGTGATGTATTTGTAATGGATGCCTTTGGCACAGCGCATCGTGCTGAAGCCTCAACCTATGGGGTAGGTATGTTTGCCCCTGTAGCTGCGGCTGGGATTTTGCTATCTGGTGAGTTAGAAGCTTTAGATCAAGCCTTGGCAAATCCAGCGCGTCCGATGGTTGCTATTGTAGGCGGTTCTAAAGTTTCGACTAAATTAACGGTATTAGAGTCTTTATCTGACAAAGTTGACCAGTTAGTCGTTGGCGGTGGCATTGCGAATACCTTCATTAAAGCCGCAGGCTATAACGTTGGCAAATCCTTATGTGAAAATGATTTAGTACCTACCGCACAAGCGTTAATGGCAAAAATGTCAGCACGCGGCGCTAGCATTCCTATTCCTACCGACGTAGTAGTAGGCAAAAATTTTGCGGCGGACGAACCAGCAGTTATTAAAAATGTGGAAGATGTGCAAGATGACGAAATGATCTTCGACATTGGTCCTAAATCCGCCCAAGCTTTGGTCGATATTATTAACCAAGCCGGAACTGTGGTATGGAATGGTCCGGTCGGCGTATTTGAATTTGATCAGTTCGGCGAAGGTACAAAAGCAATTTCGTTAGCCATTGCCAATTCTAACGCATTCTCTTTAGCAGGCGGCGGTGACACTATCGCGGCTATTCAGAAATACGATATTTATGACCAAATTTCGTATATCTCAACGGCAGGTGGCGCATTCTTAGAGTACTTAGAAGGCAAAACATTGCCCGCTGTGGAAATGTTAGAAAAGCGAGCTAATGGTTAACTAAACTGTCATACGCGAAGCCGCATTATGCGGCTTCACTATTATTGTTTAGGACACTTAATAAAATGATGAGAAGAACCAAAATTGTAGCCACGTTAGGGCCTGCAACCTCCACCGCAGATAGCATTGAAGCGCTGATTAAGGCGGGCGTGAATGTTGTGCGTTTAAACTTTTCCCACGGTACAGCGGAAGAACATATTGCGCGGGCGGAACTTGTGCGTGAAATGGCGCGTAAAGTGGGGCGAATTGTTGGCATATTAGGCGATTTACAAGGCCCTAAATTACGTATTTCGCGCTTTATCGAAGGTAAGGTTTTTTTAGAGAGCGGTGCACCTTTTATTTTAGATGCGGCTTTAGCCAGTGATGCCGGTACAGTAGAGCGCGTGGGCTTGGGTTATAAACAGTTAGTCAATGATGTTCATGCAGGCGATGAGTTATGGCTGGATGACGGTCGTATTGTCTTGTTGGTGAATGCAGTCGAAGGCGCAGAAATTCACACTACTGTGATTAATGGTGGTTATTTATCGAATAATAAAGGCTTGAATCGGCGCGGCGGCGGTTTATCTGCGGATGCATTAACCGATAAAGATAGAGAAGATATTAAAACCGCTGCGGCAATGGATGTGGACTTTTTAGCAGTATCCTTTCCGCGTAGTGCGGATGATATTTTAGAAGCGCGTCGCTTATTGGAAGCAGCCGGTGGTAAAGCCGCCATTGTGGCAAAAATGGAACGCGCTGAAACAATGGAATCTCCCATATTAGAAGAAATTATTAAAGCTTCTGATGTGATTATGATTGCACGCGGTGACTTAGGCGTAGAAATCGGCGATGCGAAATTGCCCCGTGCGCAAAAACGTTTAATCAAAAAAGCCCGCAATTTAAACCGCGTGGTGATTACCGCTACGCAAATGATGGAAACCATGATCGACAATCCGATTCCTACTCGGGCGGAAGTGTTCGACGTGGCCAATGCGGTCATTGATGGCACAGATGCCGTTATGTTGTCGGGTGAAACCGCTACAGGCAAACATCCAGCACGCGTGGTTGCCACCATGGCCGCTATTTGTGCAGAAGCGGAACAGTCGATTGATACGCGGCATATTGAACACCGCTCTGATCAACATTTCCACCGTGTAGATGAAGCCATTGCAATGGCGACCATTTATACCGCTAACCATATGCATGTACGTGCGATTGCTGCCTTAACTGAATCGGGCGCAACCCCGTTGTGGATGTCGCGCTTACGTTCGGGTATTCCGATTTATGCGATCACCCGTACACGCAAAGCGGCGCATTTAGTTAGCTTGTTCCGTGGGGTTTATCCCGTAATTGCTCACCATCCAGTTACAGATCCTAAAGTTGCCAATCGTCAAGCGGTTGACCGTTTATTAGAAGATAAAGTGGTCGATGAAGGCGATTTAGTGATTGTAACCAAAGGCGATTTAATGGGCATTAAAGGCGGTACGAATCAAATGAAAATTTTACGGGTGGGTGAACACCAAAACGGTTAATCCCCTGCAATAGAGCTTGAGTTCAACGTTCGAGGAGAAGTAAGTATGGCTCTGATTACAATGCGTCAATTGCTGGATCATGCTGCCGAATTTGGTTATGGCATGCCTGCATTCAACGTCAATAACATGGAACAAATCCACGCAATCATGCAAGCGGCGGACGAAGTTAATTCACCTGTCATTTTACAAGGGTCTGCGGGCGCACGCTCTTATGCCGGTGAGCCGTTCTTACGCCACCTAGTCCAAGCAGCGGTAGAAATGTATCCGCATATTCCAATCTGTATGCATCAAGACCACGGTTCTGAGCCAGCGGTTTGCTTCCGCTCGATTCAATCCGGCTTTACCTCCGTTATGATGGACGGTTCATTAATGGCAGATGGTAAAACACCGTCTAGCTATGAATATAACGTCGATGTAACGCGTAAAGTGGCAGAGCTAGCGCATGCTTGCGGTGTATCAGTAGAAGGTGAATTGGGCTGTTTAGGTTCATTAGAAACGGGCATGATGGGTGAAGAAGACGGTCATGGTGCAGAAGGTAAACTTGACCATTCTATGCTGTTAACCGACCCTGAAGAAGCCGCCGATTTCGTAAAGAAAACGGGTGTAGATGCCTTAGCAATTGCGATTGGTACATCACACGGCGCGTACAAATTCACCACTAAACCAACGGGTAAAGTATTACGTATTGACCGTGTGAAAGAAATTCACGAACGTATTCCCAGCGTCCACTTAGTTATGCACGGCTCATCTTCAGTACCGGAAGATTGGTTAGAAATCATTAATAACTACGGCGGTGATATGGGTCAAACCTACGGTGTACCTGTGTCAGAAATCGTCGAAGGTATTAAAAACGGTGTACGCAAAGTTAATATCGACACCGATTTGCGTATGGCTTCCACCGGCGCTATTCGTAAATTCTTACACGATGACCGTAAAAACTTCGACCCACGTAAATTCTTTAAAGAAGCCACTAAAGCCATGAAAGGCATCTGTAAAGATCGCTTTGAAGCCTTTGGTTCTGCGGGCATGGCTTCTAAAATCCAACCAGTTAACTTAGAAGTTATGTTTAAACGTTATGCCTCTGGTGAATTAGACCCACGCATTTCGTAACAGGCTACACGCACTAAGTTAGCTAGAAAAAAGGGGCAATGCTGCCCCTTTTTTAGTTTAACCCATGCTTATTTTTTCTCGTCTTTCTTCTCTGGAATTTCAATCAGTTTTGCCAGTTTCTGCTGAGCTTCTTTGACAATTTCATCCAAATCTTTGCGTGAATTACCACCACCGTATTTAGTCAACGCATCTTTACGGAAATATTCCAATAAAATGGCAACTTCGGCCGTACGTTGATTTTCTTTTGCAGCCAGTTTTTTGCCCTCTTTCAGCCCTTGATCTTTACCCAAGGTATACCCGACAGCCATAGCGACAATAAAAATAAATGCAAAAAAAATAAATGACATATTCTACCTCTAAACATTGATGCTACTGGTTAGAATTGAATGGGATTTGTTTGTATAGACAGTGGTCAGTTAATCGGTTTAGCTCATGGCAAACCTGACACGCTTTGCACCATCAAGCAAGTTTAGTCCTAAACTGCTTTTGCTATCCAACTTTATATCGGATCTATCATTTTAATAAGTGATCACAGTATTTGCAGAAATTTTATGAGATAGCGCTGCGGCAAAATCATAATGTTTGCGCAATTGCAGCAAACTGTTTGCAAATTGAGTGCGTAAGCTTACAGCCATAGAAACAAAACAATGTACTGCCAGATTTACGAATTAAAAGGAGTCATCAATATGAAACGCATCATCGCAGCCATCGCATTCTTAGGTTTATTAGGTAGTGGTAGCGCAATGGCAGGTGGTTTTGACCATCATCACGCCCATAAGGCAAAGCCGGTTGCTAAAGTGGTGGTGGTTAAAGCGCCCGTTAGATCCGCACATAAAGTCGTTAAGGTTGTAAAAGCGCCCGCTAAACCTACCTACAAAGTTATTAAAGTGGTTAAACCAGCGCCTAAATTTGTAAAGGCTCATAAAAAACCATTCAAAGTAGTCAAAATTATTAAAGTGGTTAAACCAAGCCATCACAGAGTTATGCACAGTCGCCACGCAAGCAAACGCGTAGCTTGGCGTTAAGCACACGATTCACAGGGACATCGTTGCAAGCTTAAGTCGGGTTAACGTGGTTTTAAAGCGCTCTTCGGGGCGCTTCTTTTATAAAAAGAAATAGCAGACAGCTTATTAACGTAAATTTGCTAGTGTTTAAAAAACACCGTAAGGTGAATGATGATTAACAGGTTTTGTTAAAATAAAAGATTAGCTACATTTATGTTGAATAACTCCACGATTATTCTGATTCGTCATGCCGAAAAACCCGTATCAGGGGTGCGTTTAAGCCAAGAAGGTAAACAACGCGCAGCGGCTTATATTGCTTACTTTCAGCATTACGTGCTAGATCATCGCCCGATTGAATGGGATTATTTAATTGCTACGGCAGATTCAGCGCATAGCAGTCGCCCACGCCTAACCATTACGCCGTTAGCACAAGCTTTGAATATTCCGTTAAACACACCTTATAGCGATGCTGATTATAAATCGTTGGCTAATGATTTATTAACACAGCCTCATTATGCTAATCGCAATATTTTAATCGCATGGCATCACAGCACCTTATTAGATTTAGCAGAAGCTTTAGGGGTAAAAGCCAATAAACTAGCAGATGCTGCCAAATGGCCAACAGTTTGGCCGCCCGACGTATTTGGTTGGGTATTACAAATTCGCTTTGACGAAGAAGGCAAAGTTTGGGCAGAGCAAACCAAATGTTTTAACCAAAATCTAATGTTTAACGATCATGGTAAAAACCCACCCACCGCCACGGCTTAGCCTGTTTCTCTATTAGCTGTCGCTGATAAACATTGGCGTAACTGCTGATATTCTGCCAACTTTAATTGACGCTGCCGCAAGGTGGGCGCATCCATCGGCGTATCTGCCAACTGATATAAGCGATCCAAAGCTTGAATATCCGCCTCCAACGCTTGCAAACGTGCGTATAAACTTGCTTGGGGTTTGGTCGCGGGTATTATGGGCGGGGTCGGCTGCAAACTAGAGCAATCTAAACGCTGTTGCCTTGCCGCTTGCACCAATTGATACAAATACCCCAAAGGCGAAGTAATGCCGCCCTTTTGCAAGCGTTGGCTGAGCAATAACAAGCAATCCCGCGCCGTATCTGGCGTTAAACCATCCAACATTTTAGCGGCGGCTTGTTGCATCTTAGGGCTGAAGCTCGGCGGATAAGGCAATTCGTTAGCGTTCAGCACTGTCGTTGTGTCTGGTTTATATTTTGTAACGGTTAATACTGTATGCGTCTTTTTTTCGGAAACAGCTTCACTTTCTCGGAATTCGCTTCGCTGTTTGGTAAGGCTAGGCGCGTAAATGTGCCCTTGGGTTTGTGCTAAAAAATCCGCGTGAATGTGAAAGCTTTGCCCAAAGGTTTTATGCGGGTTTTGGCTGAATAATTGGCAATCGAGCAGTTTCTGTAAGGCGGGTAACAAACGGTCTTTACGCACATGCGTCAAATGCACCAAACGCTTATAGGTCAGCGCGTCGCTGGCTTTGCCATAACACAAGGTTTGGCGCAACAATGCCAAAAATACGCGCAATTCATTTTGACTCAACTCTGCCGCTAACGCAGCATCAATTAAATCGTGAGCGAGACTCATCGCTAAGCTCCAGTTTAGTTTTAGGATTTAGGCAAATTGCCGGGTATTCCTATCGCCTAACTGGTAAGCGACGCGCTTATTTCGGCTGCACCGTGTTGTAATCCACGCATACCCGACATAAACCGCGTATGAGTGTATTACAGGCGAAAAAAAACCGCCTTCAGCGGTGTTGCCGCCAGTTATAAGGGTAGGAGTCCCGTAATTTTGCAAATGCTAGCGAACTAGCTAAAAAGAAGCATAGGAGAGAATGGGGGAGAGTTCAACATATACTATTAAATAACTATGATTTTTTATTTTAATAATTTAACATATTTTTCTTTTTAATGAATCTGAACATTATGAAGGGTTGGATATACATTATTTCTAATAAAGCTATGCCTGGTCTTATTAAGGTTGGATACTCGCTTAAAGATCCTATAGGAAGAGCAGCGGAGTTAGGAACAGGTTCGCCCTATCCATATACTGTTGAATATGAAGCTTTAGTTGATCATCCTAAAAAAATTGAAAAAAATACACATAATTTATTAGCTTTTGTTAGAGCTGGAAAAGAGTGGTTTGAATGTGATACTTCAACTGCCTTAAAAGCAATAAAGACAGTTTGCAGTAATAGTAAAATTTATTTTGAGAATAAATATAATAATTATCAAGATACAAAAATCGAAAAAAACAAAATAACAACTCTAAATTCAAGTTCTGATGATATTCTAGAAATAAAACCAATAGAAAATAATTACGAAAAATTGTCTATTGATGAAATTATTAAGCTAGCTAATCAAGGTAATATAGAAGCTAACTATATATTAGGAAATTATTATACCGATGGTTTTAAAGTACGTAAAAATCTTAAAGAGGCGTTCAAATATTTTTTAATTGCTGCAAAAAAAGATCATATATTAGCAAATTTATCCGTTGCCAAAGCATATATAAACGGTAAAGGTATAGATAAAGATATTGAAAAATCCATAAATTTCCTGTTAATTGCTGTAAATGCTAATAACATGGAAGCACAGTATTTTCTGGCAAAAATCGCATATATGGAATATTTAACTAAAGATCAACGTAATGGTCTAAGCCATCAAGAATTTGCATTTTCATTGACAAAGAAATCGGCAGACCAAGGTTATATTCCAGCATTTTGTAGTTTAGGAACATATTATTCTTTGACATATCAATTTGATAAAGCTTTCCATAACTTTCAAATAGCTGCTGAAAAAAATCATGCCTATGCACAGAGACAGTTAGGAGATTGTTATGTAGATGGCATTGGATGTAAAAGAAATTTAGACTTAGCTAAATATTGGTACATCCTTGCATCTGAAAATAAAGACAAAATAGCTACAAAGAAATTATCTAACTGGCAAAAAATTGTAGAAACTTATTATCCAGATTAATTGTTAGTTTGAAGACAATCCTACTTGCCGATACAAAACACATAATTAACATTATAATTTTTTTAATTTCATTAACTTAATAACTGTTTTTTAGTTTTGTATGCCTTCTTGTATGCCAAAAACTTAAAGTCATTTTTAAGGTATTGTCTAATTTTTAGACTATTTTAGATGTTTTAGGAATAATTGCACCCCCTTTTTCCCCTTCCGTCTTTTCCAGTTTGCGAAGTATTCCTCTAACTTTCGTTAATGCCTATATTTTACTTCTATTTGAGTGAGTTATAAACGCTTGCTACACAAATGCCCAACTCCTTGGCAATGTTGGGCTTGCTCATACCTTGCGCCAACAGTGCTTCTATTTGCGCTTTCTTCGCTTTGGCAGTTGGCTTGCGTCCAGTATAAACGCCTTCGGCTTTCGCTTTAGCAATGCCTTCTAATTGTCGTTCCTTACGGATGTTAGTTTCAAATTCTGCGAAGATTGCCAGCATACCCAAAAAGGCTTTTCCCGTGGGTGTGCGGGTATCAATCGCCTGATCCAGCACCATCAAGGAAATTTCGCGTTCTTCCAGTTCATGCAGCATATTATGTAGGTCACGGGCGGAACGTGCCAGCCGGTCAATTTTCGTGACTGCCAGTGTATCGCCTTCGCGCATCCATTGCAGGCATTCATCTAAGGCATTACGCCCTTGTTTGCTTGTACCGCTTTTCTTTTCGCTGAATACCCGTGTGCAACCCACTGCCTTTAATCGCTCCATTTGGGTGGTGTGGTCTTGATCGACGCTCGATACCCTTGCATAACCAACAATAGCCATAAATTCCCTCTGCTCTTCTAAATAAGCTCTAATTATTTTTAGAAAACTCTCTAAAAACGGTAAAACAAATCCTATTTATAGGTTTTTGACTAGGTGTTCATACCTCTAACAGGGGTACACCCTATTTGTAGGGGCAAGTCATCACTACCCGCCCCCATTGTTGATAAATTACTGCCGTTGTTTACGGATACCTTGGTAACGTAACCGCTGGGGTTGCTGTTGGTTGTGCCAGTGATCGCGGCAGGTAGCACAACAAAAACGGTGTTGCTTGTTGACCTTGTAGAAACGTGCGCCGCATTGCGGGCAAATACCATCTTTATCTTCCTGCCCTTCCCGCGCATTCGGGCTAATCAACACAATGGTCTCCGCTGTTGGTTCTGTTGCTACATGCCCATGTAATACATGCGCATGTAGGGCTTTGGGCTTATCAGGGTCAACAAAGCCGATGAAGCCTAAACCTTTGTGAGGTCTAGCATGTGTAAAGTATTGTTGCCATTTGAACAGGGTAGGCTTAACGCTACTGTGCGCCATGCTTGCGGTTTGCGGGATGAAACCGAAGTCCGTTTTGTGTTCTTGCCGTGACCGTGGGGCAGGTCGGGTAATCGGCTCTAAATCCTCGTGTGCGCTGCCGTCAAACTCCACCCCGGTTGCCTGAAAATATTCCACCTCCAAACGCGCCAACGCGGCTTGTAAGCCATCCAGTGCCATCAATGCCCGCGCTTTCATTTCCGATAGCCAGTAATGTAAAGTTTCAAACTGTGCGGAAATGAACAACATCAGCAACACAATAGCACTAGCAATCTGTAAACCGGTAAAGCTCGCAATGCTGCGAATCGTGGGGTTATAACCTTTTTCTTCAATATGCCGGATACGCTCGGTTTGCGCTTGCAATGCCGTCTGGGTGAGGGTGGCAAGATTGCTAGCATGATCGGCATTTGCGGCTTGTTCTGCGGCAATTTGAGCATTCAGCCTATCCACCTTGGCTTGCTGGATATGGCAGGTTTTCTTGCAGCTTTTCAGGTAGCTTTGCGCTTCGGCAAATTCACCCTGCAAGCGGGTTAAAGTGCCGGTGTTGCCTACCAAATTTAAACCCACCAAGGGATTGGCATTCACGGCGGCTTTGAATTCCGCGCTGTTTTCTGCCACTACCCGCGCTTTGGTGTCCTGATTGCCGCTGGATTGAAACACTTCCGCCAGCAAGCCCATTGATACCACAACTGCCACAATTGCTAAGACACGCCCAAATAGAGCCATGTGAGAATAAGCAGCGTGTTTAATGCCAGCCAATACATACGCCAGCATCAGACAAATAATCAGGTAGAACACAAAGCCCGGTGCGCTACCGATAAAACTGGTGATTAAGGTTTGCAAGTGCAGAATGTCACCCAAATACAGTGATAAGGTAAAAGCTAAGAATAAGAGGAAAGTTAACCACTTGGACATTGCCAACAACCCCTCAATGTAAGCCAGATGCTTTTTCAAATCGGTAATCTTCGCCAGATGCCATTCAAGCTTTTTGCGAATTTCGATTTCAGTATTCATGTTGCACCTCATACCACCAGTGCGGCACAAACCGCGCCGATCATTCCGATTAGACTTTTACCCGGTGCAACCCGAATGAAAGCCCAAGTGAATGCGGTAAAAAATAGGCAAAGTAGGGTGGATGCCCCTGCTAAGAGCACAGCAGACAGACAATCCCAGCGATACCCATACTCGCCCATGACGTAGAAACAATATAAGCAAGTTAATAGCGTCAACCATTTGCCAACGGTCTGGTACAGGACATTCCAGTTCAACAAGGCAAGCGAAGCTCTCAGGTGATTCATAACTGCAACTCCTGCCGCAGGGTATTGAATTCCGCCAACCATGCTGCACGTTTGGCGGTCGTTAACTTATCCATCGGCGTACCCGCACATGCAAACAGCGCATCAATGCCACGAATGTCATCCGCTAAGGTGCGTAAACGTGCCTGTTTTTGGGCATGGCTATGTTGTTGTTCGGCTTGCTGCTGTGCCTGTAATGCGCTGCAATCCAGCGTACCGCGACGGGCGGCTTGTGCGAGTTGGTGTAAGTAACCCAAGGGGGATTTTACTTTTCCCGCCTCCATCGCAGTGGTAAGCAATAGCAGGCAATCGCGGGCATTGTCCGGGGTCAGCCCGTCGAGAATGCGGGCGGCGGATTTGCGCCCTTGCTTGCCGAAACTGGCAGGATAGGGCAAGGCTTGCGTTTCCGTGTTTTCTGACAAATCACCACGGCGACTTACATCCGTTGGGGGAATTTCCGGCGGTGGGGTAGTAGTGGGAGTAAGGTTAGGAGTAGTAAGGTATATAGATGTATGTTCCCATTTTTCGGAAGTTTCGCCCGAAAAACGGAAAGCATCCCCGTTTTTGGGAAGGGCAGGCACAAAAAAACCATCGGGGTACGCTGCCAAAAAATCCGCCGGGATGCGGTATTCAAACTCAAACACCGGGTGAGGTTGCACTGTAAACAAGCCTTTGTCGGTTACGCCTGCAATTGCCGGGGCAAGCCGATCTTTACGGATAGCGGTTAGGGTTGCCAATCGCTTCATGTTCAAGGGGTCGGCGGTTTTGCCGTAGCATAGCGTTTGGCGGAACAGGGCAAGAAAGACGCGCAATTCGTTTTGCGTCAAATCCGCTGCCAATGCGGCATCAATCAAATCACGGGCAAGGCTCATGCTTCACCCCCTTGCCGTTGGGTGCGGTAATTGTTGGGGTCAGCAAACCAGCGATGCACTTCCGCATTCGGGTAGATTTTGCAGCGTTTGCTTAGGTAAGTCGGCTGGGGGGCTTTGCCTGCCTTGACCAATAACCGCCATGTTTCGCGTGAAAAGGGCATGAATGGGGCCAGTTGTTGCCAGCGTGAATAGCCGGTGTTGGGCAATTGGGGGGCGGGTGTGTGGGTTTTCATGCAGCACCCCCAAACACGCCATTGATGAAGGTGACGGCTTGCGTGACGGTCTCAAAATCGGCGGTTTCAAGGTTGATGCCGTGGGTGGTTTGGCGGTGGTATGCCACATCGACAAAATGGCAGGTTTTCGGCTGTTGGTTCAATTGGCCTGAATGGTAGCCTTGCACGATCCAAGCAACGGGTTGGCGGTGATGGTAGGCAATCAAGCCGGTATCAGTATGGCGATAGGTAAGCGGGCGTTTTTTGGGTTTACGTGCGGTTGTTGGCACACGCGGGAAGGCGGGCAGATAGCCGTATGCAGGACGCAATGCGCCCATAGGGTTAGCGTTCATCGCTGATTCTCCGAAAAAAGTTTTAAGATTGGGCAAAGTTGCCGGGTACTCTTATCGTCTTTTCGGAAAACGACGCGCTTCTTTCCGCCGAAGCGGTGTTGTAGTCCACGCATACCCGGCATAACCGATGGTGCGTAGTCTACAGGCGTAAAAAAACCGCCTGCGTCGCTGTGGCGGTGTTGCCGCCGAAAATGGGGATAAGAGTCCCAGAATTTTGCAGTTGCTGCCCGTTGGTCGGGCTGCTTTTTTAGGATAGGGCAGAAATTCACGCGCCGCAATCACAGATTCAGTGAATCATGGCAAATTGTGTTATATCTTCGGGGTAATCATGCCCGTATCGAGGGAAGAGGTAAGGCAATGAATGAAACTGGTAAGGGGAAATCATGGATAGCCGTCAGACAATGAGAGAGCATCAGCGATACCTTGCACTGATTGATGACCTTTGCAAAAAGTCAGCAGAAAACAATCTGGTTGAATTCAAAGAAAATAACTACGACAAAGAGTTAATCGGTAAACTTTGCTCTGCACTATCCAATGCTGCCCGGATTGACAACGCGGACTTTGCCTATGTGTTGTGGGGTATCAGAAACAGTGACCATGAAATTATCGGCACACAGTTCAACCCTGATGAAAAAACCGTGGGTAATCAAGTTTTTCAGTTCTGGCTATCCCAGTTGCTAAACCCCAGCATTGCTTTTGCATTCCGCACCGTTGAGCACCCATCAGGGAAAATTGTCATTCTGGAAATTCCTGCCGCAACGTCTGCACCCGTGGAGTTCGGCGGTACTGCATACATCAGAATAGGCAGTGCCACACCCAAGCTGTCGGACTACCCGGATCGGTTTCGACGATTGATTGACAACATGCGCCCCTACACATGGGAAAAAGGCATTGCCAAGTCATTTGTTACCGACGATGAAGTGCTTGAACTGCTTGATTATCCGGCTTATTTCAAACTTACCAAACAGCGTTTACCAGATAACAGAGTGGGTATTTTTGAACGTCTGCAAGCGGATCAACTGATTTTTCATGATGTCGGAGGGTATTGGAATATTTCTAATATGGGCGCAATCCTGTTTGCCAATAATCTGGAACAGTTTGATAGCTCCCTATCCCGTAAAGCTGTGCGTCTGATTGCCTATGACGGCAAAAACAAGGCTGCAACAGTCAAGCATCGCCGGGATATGAAGAAAGGATATGCAAACGGCTTTGAAGATTTAATCAACTACATCAATACCTTGTTGCCACAAAATGAACACATTGGAGCCGCTTTCCGTCAGGTTCAGCGCCTTTTTCCTGAAGTAGCAATACGTGAATTGATACCCAATGCCTTGATTCACCAAGACATGACTATCCGTGGAAGTGGCCCGCAAATAGAGCTATTCAGTGACCGCTTGGAGATCACTAATCCGGGGGCTTCGCTGATACAACCCGACCGCATGATTGACTTACCGCCCCGCTCACGTAACGAGGCATTGGCTTCACTGATGCGACGTATGGATATTTGTGAAGAACAAGGCAGTGGACTGGATAAGGCGATTATCAACATAGAACTCTTCCAGTTACCCGCCCCCAAGTTTCTATCGACTGACAGTGCTATGCAGGTCATTCTTTACAGCCCGCGCCCCTTTGCAGACATGACACCAGCAGAGAGGGTAAGAGCTTGCTACCAACATGCCGTCATCAAGTATCTGAGTGGCGAAAGAATGAAAAATTCCAGCCTGTGCGAACGCTTTGGTATTGAAAGTAAAAATGCTGCCCAAGCTTCCAGCGTTATCAAGCTCGCCTTAGAAGAAGGTAAAATCAAGGTTGCGGATACGGAACACCCAAGGGCTGGTTACATCCCTAGTTGGGCGTAGTTTAGTTTTCTTGATCGTGTTTTGATTCAAAATGGTTAATATTCAACCACACAACCAAAAATCAATGAGTTAAGACTGTTTTTACGGTGTATTTTCTTGATTGGTTCTTGATTGGAAGATGACAGGCGAGAAAATACCCCCTGTCTGTTGTCACCATTGTCACTTAACCCACCTGCCATAATCCGTTATATTGCCCCTCTTTGATTACCTTTCACCCAAGGGCTAACGAATGGCGAAGCAACCCGAACCCGCGCAAGAATCCTCCCTTTACGAACACAAACAAGAGGCAATCCAACGCCCGGATGTTGGCGTACAGGAAGGGTTCCACGACCACAAGCCGCCACGTCAGTACCGCTATGACTCTTCACTGTCACCGGAGTTGTGTTGGGATGAAACCGCCGGACGGGAATTTGCCGAGTGGTTGCTGATGCGGATTCGTGACGCCGCCGAGCAAGGCGAAGCCGCTGTATTTGCTGCAACCCAAGTCTGGCAGGGAACAGGGGAAAAATTCCGTAGCATCCGCGAGTGTGTGGCACGCTTGCAGACCTTGACCCAGCCGTTTTTGAACTGGACGGGCAAGGCGGAACGCCATCAAATCAGTGTGCCGACCATTCCGCTGTTTGTGCATGAACGCCATTCGACGCAGGGGATTTTGAACGGACTGGACAGCTACCGCCAAGCGGGGACGAATCTGGATTTGTTTGGTGATCCGCAACTCGACATTTCCGAGAAGCTGGAAGCCTACGAGCATAAAGGGCCGTGGGCAAACCGCATGGTGCTGGGGGATTCGCTGCACGTCATGAACTCGCTGCTGGAATACGAGGGCATGGGCGGGCAGGTGCAGATGATTTACATCGACCCGCCGTATGGGGTGAAATTTGGCTCAAATTTCCAGCCGTTTGTACGCAAGCGCGATGTGAAACACGGGGCAGATGATGAAATGATCCGCGAGCCGGAAATGGTGAAGGCGTATCGCGATACGTGGGAACTCGGCTTGCATTCGTACCTGACCTATTTGCGTGACCGCCTGCTGCTTGCCCGCGAACTCCTCACCGAATCCGGCTCAGTCTTCGTCCAAATCTCCGATGATAATTTGCATCATGTCCGTGAAGTGATGGATGAAGTTTTCGGCGCAAATAATTTTTTCTCTTTGATTAGTTTTGTATCAACCAGCGGTTTTGATACAAACTCTTTAGCTAGAACAGGGGATTACCTTTTATGGTATACAAAAAGTAAAAGTAAATCCAAATATAACCAAATTTACTTAAATAAGAATACATCTCCAAAAGATGGTATGTATCGTTGGCTACTTTTGCCGGATGGAACATACCGAGGTTTAACAGCATCTGAGGTTAGGGGGGAAAGTGAAATACCTTCTAACTCAAGGTTATACCAGCCAACTAGCTTAATATCTCAGGGTGAGTCAAAGACAAATCAGTGCTTTAACTTTGCTGGAAAAGATTACTTTCCTCCAGCAAATCAACATTGGAAAACGACTGTTCTAGGTTTGCAGAACTTAGCATCAGCAAATAGGATACATAAAGCCAAAAACAGTCTGCGTTACATCAGATTGGCTAGTGACTTTCCTTTTCAGCCTATTAACAACTTATGGGATGATACTGCGACAGGGAATTTTACTGATGAAAAAGTATATGTTGTGCAAACTGCGACAAAATTAATTGAGCGGTGTATGTTGATGACGACTGATCCGGGGGATTTGGTGCTTGATCCGACGTGTGGCAGCGGAACGACGGCGTATGTGGCGGAACAATGGGGCAGACGCTGGATTACTTGCGACACGTCCCGCGTACCGCTGGCATTGGCACGGCAACGCCTCTTAACCGCCACTTTCCCGTGGTATGAACTCGACCAACCCAACCGTGGCCCTGCTGGTGGTTTCACCTACACCCGCAAACAAAACCGCAAAGGCGAAGAAACCGGCGGCAAAGTCCCGCGCATTACCCTCAAATCCATCGCCAACAATGAAGAGCCGGAAATGGTCACGCTGGTGGACAAACCCGAAATCAACAACAAAATCACCCGCGTGTGTGGCGCATTTACGGTAGAAGCCACCATTCAGGCAGCCAATTCCCTGCTGCATGAACAGCAAGCCGTGGATAAAAGCGTGGAAGTGCAAGGCAATGCAGGCGCTTACCTCGACCGGATGTTGGAAGTGCTGCGCAAGTCCGAACGCCTGCAACTCCCCGGCAACAAGCAATTACAATTCGACAACGTGCGGGCATTATCCAGCACCGACTACGAACACCTGCACGCCGAAGCCACCGAAAAAAGCGATACCGACAAACGCATTGCCATCGTTTTTGGCGCAGAAAGCGGCGCAATCAGCTCTGAGCTGGTCTTCAACGCCGCCAGTGAAGCCAACTTCATGCGCTTTGACGCACTGTATTTCTTCGGTTTTGCCATCCAAGCCAAAGCCCGCGAATTGCTCGAAGACCGTAAGAAAATGCGTATTCCCTGCACCTACGTGGCAGTTACACCCGATGTGGTCATGTCGGATTTGCTCAAAACCAGCAAATCATCGGAAATCTTTTCCATCACTGGCTTGCCTGACATCGCGTTTTACCAAACGGGTGAAAAAACACCCGCCAAAGAACCGTTGTATCAAGTCAAATTGTTAGGGCTGGACATCTTCACCCCACACAATTGCGAAACCGAATCCATTGAAGCCCATAATCTACCCTGCTGGATGCTCGACACCGATTACAACGGCATGAGCTTCATCGCCCGCCAAGTGTTTTTCCCCAAAACTGCCGCGTGGGATAACCTGCAAAAGTCCCTCAAAGGGCGATTTGCCGATAGCGTGTGGGAACATTTAGCAGGCACAGAAAGCGAACCGTTCCGTTTGGGTGAGCGCCGCCGGATTGCGGTAAAAGTGATTGATGAACGCGGCAATGAATTGATGGTGGTCAGGGATGCCGCCGATGCACGGTAGTTCTGTAAGACAAATAGCCGTGCTAAGGTTTACAAAATATACTAAAAATATGAGAATTGTAAACCATGTTGCTGGAGGCTGCCATGTACCCTGAACGTCTAAAACGCGCCCGCGAAGCTGCCGGGCTGTCGCTGCGTGCGCTCGCGGAACAAGTGGGTGTTTCCCAAACTGCGATCAAAAAATATGAAGATGGGGTTAATACCCCAGACTCTAGCCAGTTGATCAAATTGGCAAAAGCCTTGAGCGTGCGTGGGGAATATTTCTTCCGCCCGTTTACTGTTCAGCTTGAGGCAGCGGTGGAATACCGCAAGCGTGCCAATACGCCAGAAAAGTTGCTCAAACGGATTCGCGCCGATGTGGAAGAGCAAGCCGAACGCTGGCACGAATTAGCCAACCTCTACCCACAGTTCCCCGTTAAGCCGTTTGCTGTGCCCGCAGGCTTGCCTGCTACGGTGCAAACACTGGATGAAGTGGAGCAAGTTGCCGCTAAAGTACGTGAGTGCTGGAAACTCGGCGAAGACCCTATTAATGATCTGGTCGATGTGTTGGAAGAACACGGCATTCTGGTAATTTTTACAGCACTGGATGCTGAGAGCAAATTTGACGGTTTAGCTGCAACGATTGCAGCACAGCCTGTTATCGTGGTGGCACAACATTGGTCGGGTGATCGTCAGCGTTTCACGTTGGCACATGAGCTAGGTCATTTGATGCTGCATGGGCGGTTAGCGGAAGGGATAGACGAAGAAAAAGCCTGCAATCGTTTTGCTGGATCATTCCTATTGCCTGCAACAGCCATCCAACGGCAATTAGGGCAACAACGCCGCACCTTAGAATGGCAAGAGCTGTATATGCTTAAACATGAGTTTGGTTTGAGTATGGCTGCTTGCCTATATCGTGCTGCTGATACCTGCATTATCTCACCTGAGGTGATAAAAAGCCTGTACCAACAATTTGCTATTCGCGGGTGGCGCAAGCAAGAACCTAAAGCCCCCTACCCGCAAGAACAAACCTTGTTGTTTAAACAATTGGTTTATCGTGCCTTGGCAGAAGGTTGGATAGGAGAGTCAAAAGCGGCTGAATTGTTAGGTATTCCGCTTTCCCGTTTCCACAGTGAACGCAAACTGGAAGGTGCGGATGCAGTTACTCATCAGTGATGCCAATATCCTTATTGACATGGAGGAAGGGCAGTTGTTGGAACGAATGTTCAGGCTGCCCTTCGAGTTTCGAGTACCGGATTTACTGTTTTTTGATGAATTGGAAGAACAACATGCCCATTGGCTAGATTATGGCTTGCTATTGGGCACGCTGAGTGGGGAAAGCGTCAGGCGTGTTTCACAACTCACCCGCAAATACCCAAAACCCAGCCGCAACGATTGCATGGCGCTGGTGTTAGCACAGCAGGAAAAATGCCCTCTACTCACAGGTGACAGGGATTTACGTCAAGCCGCAGAACTTGAGGGCATTATGGTTCAAGGTAGTGTCTGGCTAGTAGAGCAGTTGGTGACACATCGTATTATCACCCTTGATGCTGCCAGACAAAGCTATCAACACATGGAACGCAACGGGCGGCGATTACCTTGGAAGTTAGCCTACCAACGCTTGGATGCTTTACAGGATGAACTCACATGACCACCGATACCGCCGTCGAAAACCCTATCATCAATTCCCCCTTCGTTGAACCGCAATGCTATTGGGAGATCAAAAAAGGCGAACAACCCAAAACCGTAGCGGGCAGGCGTGAAGCCTATTACTACTACCGCGTGCCGGACAGTGCCAAACGCGGACGCAAAAACAAAGACCAATTGAGCCTTGAGGGTGACTTGGGTGTAGGTCAAAAAGAAGAACTGCATATCGCCAATTGGCTACGCAAACGGCTTAAAGAATGGCGTAACGGCTCACTAACAGGCATTCCGTATGATGGTGCGTCCGACATTACCAAAGAACTGCTGCGCTTGTGGAAAGCCGAAGAAGGGCGTTTCCAGCGTTTGTTCTTCGCCCAAGTGGAAGCCGCTGAAACCATCATTTTCCTGACAGAAGCCAACCCGGTTTACTATAAAAGTATGCCGCTGATTCCGGTGGATCAACCGGGAGAAAAAACCAAAGCCGCTGGTTTCAAGTCATTCACGCGCTACGCCTGCAAAATGGCAACGGGTACAGGTAAAACCACCGTCATGGGGATGCTATCGGCATGGACAATCCTGAATCGTGTGGCTTTTCCGACGGACAACCGCTTCACTGATACCATCCTGATTGTTTGCCCCAATGTGACCATCCGCGAACGCCTCAAAGAGCTTGACCCAGCATTAGGCGACCAAAGCATTTACCGCACCCGCCAACTCGTACCACCGCACCGCATGGAAGAACTACGCAGGGGTGAAGTCATGGTAACGAACTGGCACAAGCTGGCAAAGAAAGAAACCAACAGCGTCAATGGTGATTCTGCCAAGGTGGTAAAAACAGGCGAGGCAGTTGAAATCACCAAAAACGCGGGCAAAAAGAACGAATCCACCGAAACCAAATACGTGGAATCAGATGCTGCATGGTTCAAACGTATCAAACAAGAATTAGGGTCTGGAAAAGGACGCTGCCCGTATTGGCTGGTATTCAATGACGAAGCCCACCATGCCTACCGCCGTGGTGATGCCAGCGATAATGAAGGCGAAGCCATTACACTGGATGAAACCGCCAGTGAAGACCGCTCAACCTTGGCGAAAAAGAATGACAAAGAAGCCACCATCTGGATTGAGGGCTTAGACCGCATCAACCGCATGGCAGGTAAAAATAGACAGGCAGGCGCAAGAGGTGACAGGGGCATTAACCTTTGTGTGGATTTATCAGCCACACCGTTTTATATCCAAGGTTCAGGCAACGAAGTCGGTAAGCCGTTCCCGTGGGTAGTGTCCGATTTTGGCTTGCTGGATGCGATTGAATCCGGTTTGGTGAAAATTCCGCAATTACCCAGCCGTGACATTTCCGGCAATGAAGAAGCCAACTATTTCAATATCTGGCGTTGGGTGGAAGAACAGGCTTTTAAAGACGGCATAGCCAAATCTGCCAAAGATTTAACGCCTGAAGTGGTGTTGCGCTACGCATCTGCCCCGATTCTGATACAGGCCAGCGATTGGCATCAGCGTTTCCAGCAATGGATGGCAACAGAAAAAGCCGAACTGCACCCTGTTCCGCCCGTCTTCATTATCGTCTGCCGAGATACCAAATTAGCGGCTGAAGTGTATGAATGGCTTGCCAACGACAAAGGCAACTATGGCACATCCCCCGACTATTTCCGCAACCGTTCGGGTGAAGAAAAAACCGTGCGCATCGATTCCAAAGTCATGGAAGATATGGAAGAAGGCACGGGGTCGGATGAAGTCAAACGCCTGCGCTTCATCCTCGATACCGTCGGCAAAAAGACATGGGCAGGCGGCAAAGTACCCGAAGAATACGCCGACATCGTGCGTAAGAATAACGAAAAAGCCGCCAGTGATGACAATGACGGTTCGACTGTATTCATGGACGACAAAGTACCGCCGGGGCGTGATATTCGTTGCATCATTTCGGTGGCGATGCTGGCAGAAGGTTGGGATGCCAATACCGTTACCCATATCGTCGGTTTGCGCCCCTTCGGTTCACAATTATTGTGTGAACAGGTGGTCGGTCGTGCCTTGCGCCGCCGTTATTACACACTGGAAGAAGGCACAGACCGCTTCGGGGAAGAATCCGCCCGTGTGTTTGGCGTACCGTTTGAATTGATTCCGCTGAAAGTTTCCAAACTGGGGACAAGCCCGCCGAAACCTGACCCCACTCATATATTCAGCGTACCGGAAAAGCAACGCTATCAAATCACCTTCCCGATGGTGTCCGGTTACTTCATGCAGGAAGAATCAGCAGTTAGTGTGGATTACGCCCGTATCCAACAAGTTACCCTTGACCCGACAGAAATCAATGACAGTGTGGAACTCACTTCCATGACTGTGCCAGAAGGTCATTTAGCGGTGTATGGACCGGGTGAAAAACCTGTATTGACCTTGGCGGATTGGCGCAAACAGTTTGGGCGTGACCAGATGGTAGCGTTCAAAATTGCCAGCAAGGTTTGCCAACACTGGCAAAAGGAGCGGGTGCAATCGGTCAATGATGCTGCGGCGCAAGCCACGCTCCAAGACCTATTCCCACAAGTGCTATTAGCCACCAAACGCTTGCTGCAAGACCGGGAAAAGCTCATTTGCAAAGGCACAACCCAACCTTGTGATGTATTACTGGCAGGCAAATATCAAATGTCGGTAGTGGATGCGTTATATCAAGCCATTACCTTTGGCGACGCTGCTAACCACGAACTGCCGCGCATTCCCAAAGGTGAAGCGGGCAGAGGTTCTACCGAACACGTTGATTTTCACACCTACAAGCCGACCTATGCCGCCAACAAATGCCACATCAACTTGCTGGTAGCCGATACCAAAAAATGGGAACAAAGCACCGGGTTTGCGCTTGATACCCATGCAGGTGTGGTGAAATGGGTCAAGAATGAACACCTGAATTTTGCCATTCCCTACCGCAAAGAAGGCATACCCGCGCGTTACATTCCCGATTTCATCGCGGTACTGGATAACGGTCTGAACCTGATTCTCGAAACCAAAGGGCGTTATCTGGATGATGCCGACCGCAAAGCCAAAGCAGCACAACGGTGGGTAGATGCGGTAAACAGAACGCAGCAATACGGGCAATGGGCTTATAGCGTGGTGCGTGACCCGACTGGATTACCCAAAATACTGGATGAACTAGCGGCGGGGAAATGGGTAGTTGAAATGCCAGTTTCAGATACAACGCTGTTTTAATTACGAGGGTTCAGCCAAGTGATGGTCGGCAATGTGGCGGAATACCTGCTTTTCGATCCCCAACGCCAACGGTTGACGCTGAAGCCACACCGCAAACCCATTCAGCAAATCATTCAATTCACGCGCCCGTAATTCGCTAGGCGGCGTTTTCTTGGGTTTTGGTGGTTGCCGGGGGTGTTTGCCCTGCGTTGGCTTGTTGGGCTTTTTAGGTGGTTTCTTGGGTATGCCGGGTTTCTGCACATTGGGCAATTGCTCACGGGTAATGATGCGCTTTCCCGTGCGTTTGATGCCCGTAGGCGCGTTGCTGTCATTTTCTGCCTGTACCGTAGAGCTGGCAGGCTTGCGCGTGATAGACAGCGTTTTACGCGGCTTTTCGTCGGTCATGGTTGATACTCGCAATCAGTCGGCAAGGTTTTCCCAGAAAGGTGTTGTATGGCAACGAGTCTACCAGAAATCCGCTTGCCCCATGCGCTGAAACGCTTGATTGTTGTGTCGAATCATTTCCCTAATCTCCCGCATCATCTGGATAGATTCCTGTGAACAGCAACCGTGCTTATAGGCATTGCGGGAACTACGCGCCTTACCTTCCGCTGTTTTTGCGCCTGTTGATTGTAGCCACGGTTGCCATAGCCGTATCTTCGTTTTCATCAAAATTGAATGGCGTTCCCGCGCTTCTGGTGTCCAACGTGGCATGGTCAATATCCCCGATTTGTATTAGTTCGTTTGGCATTTTTACGCCCCCACCATCAGCCTGAAAATTTCCGCGTGCATGGTTCGGGTTCGTTGTCACAATTTGGTTACGTGCAATATTCGCCTGATTAGCAATCGTGATGCTTTTCGGCTGTTTCATCTCTACCAGAATCTTCATGGTGTTGGCTGATTGTGCTTGTGCTTTCAATGCCCACCGCAAATAACGTTCTGCACCGACTAAACCCTCACTGCTGTAGCTCATGGCGGTATGCGCCCGCCCGACCAATTCCGTAAACACCGTATCCAGCGTGACGGCTTGCGCTATCAAACGCCCTTCAATGCTCGACAAATTGCCACTGGCTATTTCCTCTGCATCTTCCATCATGGTCAACTCAGCACAACCATCATGCCCTGATGAATCACGGTAAGTTTCTGCTGCCACCGCATTCATTTTGAACGCTGAATGTTGTTCAGTGTGGCGGTCGTGTTTGTATCGCATAAAACACCTCAAATCTGTTGGTACACAGCCAAAATATCAGGGATAGATGGCTTATATATAAAGCACCCCAAATATGGGGCAAGGAAAATCCCTAAAATCGCCTGACTACCCCAAATATGGGGCAAGGAGTGCATTAGCCTTGTTCCAGTTGCCCCAAATACGGGGTAATCAGAAAGCAATTGCCCCGTATTTGGGGCAGGGATTTTATTTTGCTTGTCGTTCATACTCTTCAATTGCTTTGCGGTAGTTGTCGGCATATTTGTCATTAGGGTTTGCCTTCAAGTGGTTTTTCAACTCGATAATATCAGCCTGTTTCTTACGATTTTTGGCTTCTGCTTTCGCTTTTTCCAAGTCAGGTGCAGGTGTATCGCGTAACCAATCATTACGCGGTGATGCTGCTGATTTAATACCTAAATCAGGGTCAAACTTGCTGAAACCTTGTTTGTCCAGACAGTCATCAATAGCATAGAAACTGAGTGCGTACAGGTTTGGGCTGTTTCTTCCGCCTTGGCGGGTCAAAATCATAAATCCTGTATCAAGAAGCTCCTTCAATGCATTGGCAAGACCTGCTTTTGATTTCCACCCCCGTACTTCCATTAAGCTCATTGCCGCGCTCAAATCACCGTTATTGCTGCCACGATACTGCGATAACAAATCAATCAGTAACTTGGTTGCTTGTGGCGATAATGTTGCAAATTTTTCGGAAGCTAACACACGATGAGGAAAGGCATTGAAACCACCCCCTCCCCATTTTGCGCTAGGTTTTTCTTTGCGCGGTTTCATGTTAATTTGCCCGGTAATTTTTCGGGTCAGCAAACCATTTATGCACTTCAGAATTCGGGTAGATTTTGCAACGCTTGCTAAGGTAGGTCGGTTTCGGTGCTTTTCCATCCAGCACCAGTAACCGCCACGTTTCGCGGGAAAAGGGCATGAACGGCTCTAGTTGCTGCCAGCGTGAATAGCCCGTTTTGGGCAGTGCATCAGGTGTGGTTTTGCCTTGTTTGGGCTTGTCGGTCTTGTTTGCCATTGCGTGTAAATCCTTGTGGTTAGTTGCAATGACTGTATTTAATCAACGATTAATCAGGCTCAGTTAACCCTATACTATGTAAAGGATTAGCCCCTACGCTGTAGAGGATAAGGCTTTATAGACCTTCCTAAGCATTTTCTTTCCATATCCGGCTTTTGCCTCTTCACAAAATTTACAAAATGTTTCTGCACCCCATTGGTCACGCGGGATCACTTTCCCCTTAACATTAAGCATCTTGTTGTTTAGTGAGATAAACCGCTCATACAATGGCTTTAAATCAGAGATAGCCATATCTTCTTCTTTTTCATGCCGCCTTTTGCCTGCATTGCTTGTTATATTCCTTTTGACTTCTGTATGTTCGTCATCCTTCAATTTCCTGATATGTTCATGGACAGCGATAACCGTATCCACATCATCCTTACTGATACCGTATTGCAGCAAAATACTGGGTTCGGTTGTCATTCCTAACACACGCACATTGGCAATCATGTTTTCTGCTTTGTACTGTAACCCCTCGATCAAATGAATAATTGCCCCTGCATCCCAGCTTCCACACGGCTCTAGTATTTGTGCAATCTGTTCATGTTGTTGTCTCGCCTCCTGCATACGCTCGGCATTTAACCTATCGCGCTCTTCTTCATCGCTATAGGTCACAACAATTTTCCGGGTTAGGAATAACTCCGTAAGGGCATCTCTTGCTTCAAATTGGCTCTTAATTTGCCTTGAACGCTCACGCCAAGCATCATCCATAACGCTTTCCTTATTCTTATTCTGATTTTGCAAAGTTGCCGATGATGGATGTGCGCCCGTTTTCTATCTGTGCATCCACAAAATCCGCCCATAGCTGCAACAGCTTTTTGCGTTCTTCACCATATTGCGCCCGGTTGTAAACGCCCTTAATCCCGCCAATCTGATGCGCCAGTGCCTTTTCTATGGCATCGCTAGGCATTCCCATTTCATGCAAGTGTGTGGAAGCCGTGCGCCGGAAGTCGTGCAACACAAAATGCTGCACATCCGTATCCAGCATCTTGATAGCCTGATTCAAAGTGGATTTGCAGATAGGCTTGTCTTCGCGCCCATGCCGTGACGGAAAAACATAAACCTCACTGGTAGCCAATGCTTTCAGTTCTATGAACATCCCGACCGCTTGCGTAGACAGATAAACCCAATGCTCTTTATCCATTTTCATCCGCACTGCCGGAATGCGCCAGATACCCGCCTCAAAATCGAACTCTGACCATTCAGCATTTATCAATTCACTTTTACGAAGCATAGTGATGCAAAGCAGGTGTAATGCCAATTTGTTAGGGCGGGGCATATCCGAACGGTAAATTGCCCGCATCACCTTACCCATTTCTTCCGGTGACAATACCCGTTCACGGCTGCTTTGTGTGGCAACATAACGCGCTATCAGCATCCTTGCGGGATTCACAGCAGCCACTTGCCGGACAATTGCGTAGTCGTACATCCGTTTGATGACATTACGCGCCAACAATGCCGCTTGTGGTGAACCCCGACTTTTGATCTTGTCGCAAATCGCCATCACATCGCCGGAAATCACTTCCCCCATCGGCTTGTTACCAATCATCGGGTAAATATCTTTTTCCAGTGTGCGTAGCGTCGTTTTACGGTAATCCTCTGACTTATCCGCAATCTGTGTCTCAAACCAATGCACCCCAAATGCTTTGACGGTATCCAGTGCAAGGGCTGCACCACGGTCTTTTTTTGCATCCGCCACCGGGGAAATGCCTTGCGCCACCATTGCCGCGTATTTGCGCCCACGTTCCCGCGCTGCCTCAATCGTGATTTCAGGG